>NZ_JBEXVQ010000011.1:0-239030 GCF_040629405.1 Lentzea sp. NPDC005914
GCCCCACCGCCTACGAAGCCACCCGATACCAACCAGTCGATCAGGTAGCGTGACAACACCTCATCGACCCTGTCCGTCAAAACGGGGCAACCCCATCAGGACACCGGACCGCACAACCTGCGTGACATTCTGCTGGGTCTTGACGAGCGCAACAGCCCTACCAACAAGGAGCCGAGCAACATCGATGTAAGAATCATCAAGGACGCCAACGGAAACGTTACCGGCTATGTCGTGGATGTCCCTGGTACCAAGGACTGGAATGCGCCGTGGGATCCCAAGAGCGCCAACGACTCAGGTGTCAACGTCGACGCGATGGCAGGCAACAACACGGTTCTGCAGCAGGGGATCGAGCAGGCATTGCGTGATGCCGGTGCGCAGGGATCCGGTGTGCCGGTGATGCTGGTCGGCCACAGCCAGGGCGGTATCGTCGCCGCCCAGTCGACCAACGGCCTCGTCGCGAGCGGTTACAACGTGACACACGTGGTCACCGCCGGCTCACCGGTCGGCCGCATCGGCATCCCCGGCAACGTGCAGATGCTGTCGCTGGAGAACAAGGGCGACATCGTTCCGCACCTCGACGCCAGCGACAACCCGAACACCGCGAACCGCACGACGGTCACCTTCGAGAACCAGACCGGCACCGTCGGCGAGAACCACAGCATCGGCGGCTACCGGGAGAACCCGGCCAACCGCAGAACCAGCGCGTCGACCGCAACTACGTCGCGGTCGCGGGACAACTCGACCAGAGTTCGGATCCTTCGGTCCGAAGGTTCCTCGACAGCACGGACGCCTTCACCCAGGGCGGCCCAGCGTCGCAAATGAGGACCTATCAGGTGACGCGCGAGGGAGTGAAGTGAGCACCGCACTGCGTTCGATCCTGCTGGGCAGCCTGCTCGCCATGGTGGGCTTGCTGGCCGGATGCAATGTCACCGACCAGTACTACGAGGGCGTGGACAGCTTCGGCAAGCAGACGGTCGCCGACTGGAAGGAGATGCCGGAGGTTGTCGAAGCGACGTACGAGTACCGCCATGGGCTGGATCAGGGACAGGTCATGTACCTCGACGTCACGATCCGCGGGGGTGTCGACAAGGACAAGGTGATCGGCGAGTTGCAGGAGGTCGCCCGACGGAACTTCTGGCAGAAGACCTCGTCGAGCGACGTCAAGGTGAACTTCGCGGTCCACTCCGAGGGCAGCGGGCTCGGCGGCGGCTCGGTGACGCCTGGTCCGGTGATCTACCAGGGCGGACTCGGCCAGGGTTCCGGATCTCCCGAAGAGAAGTACGGCCCGAGAGCGACGACGAGGTGAGTGGGTGATGACTCCCGACGAATGGCTGACCGACTTCGAGGCCAAGACCGCGGAACTGCAGCGCAACGCGGTCGCCTTCCGACGCAACCTGGAGATGGCGGGGCAGACGGTCACCTCCGAGGACAAGACGCTGACCGTGACGGTGGCGCCGAACGGTGCACTGCTAGACCTCAAGATCGCACAGAACCCGGAGCTCGCCGCGAAGCTCATGGAATTGGTGCGGCAGGCGAGGGAAGGCGCCGCGGCCAACGTGCTCGGCGAGTTCCGGAACGCGGTCGGCGGACAAGCAGGACAGCTCGACACCGATGTGTCGGTGCCAGCGGTCGCTACTGCCGAACCGCGGAAGCCTATGCCGAGGCCGGTCGAGGACGATGACTTCAGTGATAACTCGATCTACCGGCGACCGTAGTGGGTGCGTAGCGCCCTACCAGAGGCCAACCGGGTTGACGCCGAACTGTCACGGGAAGCGGGAGGGAGTGGAGTGAGCGCGGCAAGGCGTGTGGCCGGTGTGCTGGGTCTGGTTGTGCTGCTGGTCGGCCTCCTGTCCGGGTGCAATCTCTTCGTGCAGTACTACGAGGACGTGGACGAGCTCTGCAAGAAGATCGTGGCGGACTGGAAAGCGCAGGCAGAGGTAGTCGACGCGAGTTACGTCTACGTGCATGGCATCGACTCGGGGCAGCAGATCGATTTCGATGTCATCGTCCGTGCGGAGTCGGACACGGCCGAGGTCCTGGTAAGGCTGGAGGACATCGCGAACCGCGACTACTGGCTGAGCACGGCGTACGACCGGGAGGACCGCATGTCGTTTCAGTATGTCGTCTACTCCTCGGACAACCCGCCGGCAAAGGATGAAACGAGCCTGGCGAAGTCGATCGGCCACGGCGATATCGGCGTCTCGCCGAAAGTCGGCTTGGAGAAGTACGGGCCGAGACCGACGGCGAAGTAAGTGGACGATGACCCGGACGAATGGCCGACCGACTTCGAGGCCAGGACCGCGCACCTGCGGCGCAAAGGACCGCCTTTCGAAACACGCTTGGCGGACAGCCAGGGCACGTGGACGCACGACGCCTTGGTGTCCACGCTCAGGTACGCCTGAGCCCAGGACATCGACGGTATCTGCTGGGAGGTTGAGGTATCCCAGCGCATGTGAGCGATGCGATAATTAATGCGGAACCTGTCAATCCACTTGAGACAGTTCAGGCTGCTTGTTGTAGCTCGGCGATTCCTGTCTGCGGGGATGGTTTGTTGATCCAGGCGGCTTTGGGCAGGCGCGGAGGGGTTGGCCTGCGGTGGAACCGGCCAGGGTGCGCGGCGTAAGCCGAGTCCAAGGTCTGGGCGCGGTGGGCCCGGATCTCGGTGGCGGTGCCGTCGTGCACCGATGCCGGGGTGTGCAGGCCGATTCCCGCTTGGCGGTGCTCGGTGTTGTAGTAGCGGAAGAACTGGGCGCAGAACCGTCGGGCGTCGGCGATCGAGCCGAAGGTTCCGGGGAAGGCCGGACAGTACTTCAGCGTCTTGAACTGCGCCTCAGAGTACGGGTTGTCGTTGGACACCCGTGGTCGGGAATGCGATCGGGTGATGGATAGGCCGGCCAGCAGAGTGGCGACGTTCTCGGAGGTCGTCGACGTTCCGCGATCGGCGTGCACGGTGTGCGGCAGGATCCCGCCGTTGGCGGCGAAGGCATCCTGGATGAACGACTCGGCCAACTCGGCGGTCTCGGTGACCGCGACCATGTGGTGCACGGCTTTGCAGGAGTAGATGTCCAGCATCACGAACAGGTCGTAATACACGCCCCGGTCGGGGCCCTTGAGCTTGGTCACGTCCCAGCTCCACACCTGGCTGGGACCGTCGGCGATCAGTTCGGGCTTGACCTTGGCGGGATGGCGGGCCTGCGCGCGTCGCTCACGAACCTCGCCTTCCCGGCGCAGCAGCCGGTACATCGTGGAGATCGAGCACAGGTAGCGGCCTTCGTCCAGCAGGGTGGCCCACACCTGGGCGGGAGACTTGTCCACGAACCGTGGCGACCGCAGCACCGCCAGCACCTCGACACACTCGGCCACGGACAGGCCGGCCGGGTGCGGCCTGGGCAGACGACGCGGCCCGGCCGGCGGCGGCGCGGGAGCACGGCGCCGGTACAACGTCGCCCGGGACTTCCCGACCAGCTCGCATCCTGGTTTGGTGCCCACCAGCGGTTCGAGTTGGACGAACGCGGCATCGATGACCTCGTCGACCTGGGGTCGCTGTCCGCGCTCTCGGAGATCGTCTCCAAGAGCCCGTGCAGTTTTCCCATGATCTCCACCACCGCCTGCGACTTGGCCAGCTCGCGGGCGAGGCGCTCGTTGTCGGCGCGGAGTTTGTCGTTCTCCTTCTCCGCCGAGGACCTGCCCCTGGGGCCTGAGGGCTTGGCGGCCAAGGCGTTGAGGCCTCCAACGTCGCGGGCGCGGGTCCAGTCGATCAGGCGGGAGTGATACAGCCCTTCCCGCCGCAACAGTGCGCCCTTCGCGCCGGGCTCGGTCAACCGCTCGTATTCCTCCACCATCGCCAGCTTGTAGTCCGGGGTGAAGGTCCGTCGTTTCGGTTGCCCGGCCCGAGGTCCCCGCTTCTTCTTGCCCACGTCCCCATCACGACCATGCCGTCATGGAGGTCGGCAGCACTCAACGTCACGTCTGAAAAGATCCGTTCTTGCCCTGCAGATTCCACAGAGGACTCTACTGGCCTCGTGTCTCAGAGCAGTCTGACAGGGAGGGGTCGGGTGCGTTTGTGGAACCAGCGTGAGCGTGCTTGGTGTCGGCGTCGCCAGTTCACCCAATGGGTTGCGTGCTCGGGTGGTCGAGGTGTGGTGGTGTCGGCGATCAGACGTTTGATCTCGGGGACGGTGAGCGCGATCAGGCCGGGCTCGGCGGGTGGAGGCTGGTCCGGATGTCGGGTTCTGTCGCAGGTTGCGTGATCAACTAACACCTCGCCGGAGTGCCTCGCCGTTACTTGGTGAGTAGGATTCGCTTGCGTAACAAGGGAAAGCTGGCTGTTCACCATGTCTGTGCTGTTGATGGTGCTCGCCGTTGTCGCGGAAATCGGTGGGTGCTTGGCTGTGTGGCAAGGAGCCCAGGGTGCACCGCGGTCTGCTGTGGATAGCTGAGAAGTGCTCGTACTTGGCTCGTACGGGTCCGGTGCGACGTACCGGTCCAACCCGAACTTCGGTCGGATCCTTGTCACGTGTGGCGGCGGTGTTCGTCGCGGCTCGCTGGCACAGGAAGTGGGTCATCGATGAGTTCCAGCCTGACGGTTGGGCTACATCGGCGTGGCCATCAGGTTGGTGGGCGTCACTGTGATCTTTTAGCTGCACGCAGCTGACACACAGTGTGTGATCGATCACCGCTGGTCAAACCGGGTAGGCCGCCAGGCTGACGCCTCTACCGGTTTGTCGAACGGCGACGTAGGGTCCCGCCGCTGGGGGTCGCCGCCCGAACCCGGAGGCAAGAATGCGTAGCCGACGAAGTCAACGCATCCGGCGGTTGTCCCTGCTCACCGCCGCCATCCTGGTGGGGAGCGGGCTCGCCGGAGTCGCCAGCGCTCACCCCGACCACGGAGGAGGCCGAGAGGACTTCCCCGGTGAAGGGGTCGCTGACGGCGCACACCAGCAGCACGGTGGGAACCAAGGGCATCTGCCCGCAGTGAGCAAGAACATCCAGCTGGTTGGCAAGGCCGCGGTCACGAATCCGTCCGGCGCGGGCAACACGGGTCGCGTCGCTGACGTCACGGCGTTCGGGAACTACGCCTACCTGACCGCGTTCCGCGAGCCGACCTGTGAGCGGACCGGCGTGCACGTGATGGACCTGACCAACCCGGCCAAGCCCTTCGAGGTCACGAGCGCGTTCATTCCTACGAGCGATGGCTCCTACGCGGGCGAGGGCATCCAGGTCGAGCACATCGAGAACGCGTACTTCCACGGAGATCTGCTGGCGCACCAGAACGAGACCTGCCCCGGCGCGACACCGCCCGCGCCGAACGTCGGCGGCATCTCGCTGTGGGACGTCTCCGACCCGCGGCACCCCAAGCCGGTTTCGTTGCACACCGGTGACTTCACCGCGCCGGACGGCAGTGCCGAGGCGTCACCGAATCAGACACACAGCATGCGGATGTGGACGAACAACTTCGACAAGAAGACCTATGTCGCCCTCATCGACGATGAGGAGCTCACCGACGTCGACATCATGGACATCACCGACCCGTACCACCCGGTGATGGTCAACGACGAGCTCGACCTTGTTGCGCTGTTCGGGGTGGATCAGGCCACGCCCACCAACCTGACGTCGATCTTCAGCCACGACATGATGATCACGAAGATCGGCCAGCGGTACGTGATGAACGTGAACTACTGGGACGGCGGCTACGTCCTGCTCGACGTCACCGATCCCCGGCCGGGGAAGGTGTCGTTGATTGCCGAGAGCGATTACGCGGCACTGGATGAGGAACGGCTCGCTCGTGGCCAGCAGATCTCGCCCGAAGGCAACGCGCACCAGTCCGAGTTGTCGCCCAACCGGAAGTTCATGCTCGGCACCGACGAGGACTTCAACCCGTACCGGGTGACCGCGAAGATCGACTCCGGGCCGTACGCCGGCACCGAGTACGTGGCGACACAGGCCGACAGCGTCACGCAGATCGACGAGAACACCACGATCAGCGGGCCGGTCATCCCGGTCGGCGACGCGTGCGATCCGGCGACGATTCCCGCGGGCACCGGCACTGCCCTGGTCGAGCGCGGCACCTGCGCGTTCCAGGTCAAACTCGACAACATCGTGGCCAAGGGCTACACGGCAGGCATCGTGTTCCAGAACGTCAGGGCCGATTGCCTCGACCAGGTGACGATGCTCGCCACCGGAACGATCCCGTTCGTGTTCGTCAACCGCGTGACCGGGTTGAAGCTGCTCGGCGTTCCGGGTGTCACCGACGCCGACGCGTGCACGATGGCCACCCCGGCTGCGGTCTCTCCGGCGTCGACCACGATCAAGGCCGTCTTCGACGGCTGGGGCTACGTGCGGCTGTTCCGCACGAGCATCCCCAACCAGCTCGGCAAGACCGGCTCGATCACCCAGGTCGACACCTACTCGATCCCGGAGGCGCAGGACCCGGCCTACGCGCGTGGATTCGGTGACCTGTCGGTCCACGAGGTGGCGATGGACCCGGACAACAACAACATCGCCTACATCTCTTACTACGCGGGCGGTTTCCGGGTCGTGGACTACGGGACGGATGGCATCCACGAGGTCGGCGCCTTCATCGACCAGGGAGGCAACAACTTCTGGGGCGTCGAGGTGTGGAGGGACCGTCGCAACCACAAGTACGTGCTTGCGAGCGATCGGGACTTCGGTCTCTACGTGTTCCGCTACAACGGCTGATCTAGATGCAGTGGCAGAGCGGGAATCCATCGGGTTCCCGCTCTGTGCTGTCACCCATTCGGGGCTTCGTCGAGCGCCCTGATCACGTATTTCTCGCTGTGCTGGTGCCCTCTTCGAAGTATCAACCCGAAGGGGGCTCACCATGGCCAAACCGGTCAGACGCAACTTCGCCCACCTCACGCCCGCAGAACGGCAGGCTTACATCGACGCGGTTCTCCAGGCTGACCTGCTTACCTTTCCAGGTGGAGTGTCCTACTGGGACAAGCAGGACGAGATCCACCAGTCCACGCACAACCACGGCGGCAACTCGTTCCTGCCGTGGCACCGCGAACTGGTCAACCGCTACGAAGCACTGCTGCAGCAGGCGAATCCCGACGTGGCACTGCACTACTGGGACTGGACCGAGGACCCGCGCGCCGCGTCCGACGGGCAGGGCGGCACCGTGGACCTGTCGAGCAGCACTCTTCTCGGCACGATGAACGGAATGGTCGACGGTCCGCTAGCCGCACTGCACAACGGAGGGGCGCTTGCGGGCAGCCGGGAGCAGACCCGCAATCCCGCTGACCCACCGCAGTCGGTCGAACGCGGAGCGAGAGCGGGCGCACCCGGCATCGCTGCGGACGCAACGATAATCACCAGCGCCGACGGGCTTCCGCAGGCGCAGCAGTGGCAAGCCTTCCGCAATGAGCTGGAGGGCTGGCACGGCAGTGCGCACGGCTACATCGGTGGGGACATCGGGCAGCGGCACGCCGCGTTCGAGGACCCGTTCGTGTTCCTGTTGCACAGCAACGTCGATCGCCTCTTCGCCATGTGGCAGACCCAGCCCGGCAACGACTGGCGCCTTGACCCGGATCAGGTTTACGGCGACCAGTCCGGAACGACCGGGACCGGCAGCATCCTCGCCACCATGCAGCCGTGGAACGGCACGGTCGAGTTCGGTGCGCCGATCGATCCGTGGACCGGAATGTCGGCGTCGATCGAGCACAAGAACTGCCGCGACACCGCTGTGGTGCGCCCACCCTGCTACGACACACTGCCGCTGGCCATCGATCAGGTCTCGCCCGCACCGGGGGACCCGGTGCGGTTCCTCGACGTCGTGGAGCATCTGCCCACCGCGCGTGCCCTGCGACTGCGGGTGCGGGGGTGCGTCCAGGTGACGGCGACGGCGTCGGTCACCGGTCCGTTCACCATCCTGGGCACACCAGTGATCTCACCCGAGCCGGCCGGATTCGAGATTCATGACCTGCTCGTCTGGGTGCTCTACACGCCGGGTGACGCTGGCACGTCCGACAACGGCACCCTCACCGTCACCATCGCCGAGACCGGCGACGCGTTCACCGTACCTGTCACCGCGACCGTTGTGCCGAACCCGACCGTCGCCACCTCACTCGTCCTGGACCGGTCCGGCAGCATGGACCTCGACTCCGGCCTGCCGATGAAGACCCGCATGCAGGTGCTACACGCCTCCGCGCCTCTCCTCGTCTCCTTGCTCGACGACACCGACGGCGTGGGCGTCGTCCGCTTCGACACCGATGCGGCCGAAGCGGCACCGGTGAAGGACGCGGGCCCGATGATCGGCGGCGGCGGACGCCTCGCCGCATCGAACGCCATCAACAACACCACCACCAATCCGGCAGGCCTCACCGCCATCGGCGACGGCTTGGAGAGCGGAGCAGCCCAGCTCGCACTCGTGACCGCCGACTACGACCACACCGCCACGATCGTGTTCACCGACGGGCACGAAACCGCGGGCAAGACGATCGCGGCCGCCGCCTCGTCCGTGCACAGCCGCGTCTTCGCCATCGGCCTCGGCACCGCGGACCAGCTCAACCCCGGTGCCCTGTCCGACATCGCCAACGGCACTGGCGGTTACTTGTTGCTCACTGGCAACCCCGGAATCGACGACCAGCTCCTGCTGCAGAAGTACTTCGCCCAGGTCCTGGCCGGCGCTACGAACTCCGCGATCGTCGTCGATCCGGACGGTTTCGTGCCCGTGGGCGGCAAGGTCGTCGTCCCGTTCCGTCTCACCGCGGCCGACATCCGCGCCGACGTGCTGCTGCTCGGCGAGATGGCGCGTGCTCTGCATGTGGAGCTGATCGCCCCGGACGGCACCACTCTGACCGGCGGAGCCGGCGCCGTGGAGATCGCCGAAGACACCTATCGCGTGCTGCGCGTTGTGCCTGCGGACGTGCTCTCGCCAGGAGCAGGTGCGGGGGAGTGGAAAGCAGTGCTGTCGGTGGACGGCAAAGACCTCGACAGGTGCATCACGGACCTACGAAAGCGGTTCGCCCGATCCAACCGTGAACGCGGCGGACGGCTGTTCGAGCAGGTGGTCACCGCGATCAAGGTGCACGGTGTGCCGTTCACCCTGTCCGTCCAGGCCCGCAGTGCGTTGCGGCTCGACGTTGCGGTGACCCAGAGTTCACGTCTGCCTGGCTCGGTCGCTCACGTGCGCGCGGGGCTGACTGACAGCGGCATACCGCTCTCCTCGGCCAAAGTGGTCGCCACCGTCACCGCGCCGAACGGCGCGCATACGACCCTCGGGCTGTCCGAAGTGGAGCCAGGGATCTTCGCTGTCGATGTGCCCACCACGCTGGCTGGCGTGTACCGCGTGCTCGTGCGGGCGGTGGGAGCGGACCTGCGCGGCGCGGCGTTCACGCGCGAGGAACTGCGGACCGTCGCGGTGTGGGCGCGTGGTGACGAAGCACCCCCGCTCGTGATCGACCCCAAACCTGACACGCACCTCGATCCGTGCGAGCTTCTGCTGTGCCTGTTGCAGAACGACGGCGTACGGCGGCTGCTGGAACGCAACAAGATCGATCCCGATCGGGTCGCCGAGTGCGTCAAAGGTGCTTGCCGCTGAACGAAGGCGTCTCCCCGTCCGGTCAGCTGAAGGACGGGGAGACGCGGCTTCGATCTGGCCTACGGGGTAACCTACGGAGTTCGGGCGTACTATGACGGATAGTTGCTCGGCGGAGTTACTGTGATGGACGGTTTCGCCGCCGACCGCCCTGAGGTTTCACATGACCGCCGTCCGCCCAGCCGTCACGTCGCTCTCTGACCTGCTGAGCGAGGCGGCTCGTCGGCGGACGTCGCCGTCATCAGTCATCCGGACGCGGGAAAGTCCACGCTCACCGAGGCGATTGCATTGCATGCCAAAGCGATCTCGTCGGCGGGGGCAGTGCACGGCAAGCCCGGGCGGCGGGGTGCGGTGTCCGACTGGATGGAGATGGAACGCTCTCGGGGATCTCGATCACTTCGGCGGTGCTCCAGTTCTCCTACCGGGACACGGTGATCAACCTGGTGGACACGCCAGGACACGCGGACTTCTCCGAGGACACTTACCGCGTCCTGTCCGCTGTGGACTCCGTGGTGATGTTGCTGGACGCGGCCAAAGGCCTGGAACCGCAGACACTCAAGCTCTTCGACGTGTGCAGGCATCGGAACCTGCCGGTGATCACCTTCATCAACAAGTGGGATCGTGCTGGGCGTGACGCCTTGGCTCTGTGCGACGAGCTCGTGCACCGGATCGGTCTGCAACCCATGCCGTTGACCTGGCCGGTCGGCCCGGCGGGAGACTTCCGCGGCGAGCTGGACTGTCAGACCGGGCGTTTCGTCCGTTATCACCGGACGACAGGCGGAGCGGCCGCGGCCGCTGAAGAGCATCTTGATCAGACGGTTGCGGAGGTCGAGGAAGGGCAAGCCTGGTCGCGCGCACGCGACGAGGCCGATCTCCTGGCGGCGTCAGGCGGGAGGTTCGAACGTGCGAGGTTCCTCGCCGCGGAGGCGACTCCGGTGCTGTTCGGGGCGGCGGTGCTGAACCTGGGAGTGCGGAACCTGCTCGATGTCCTGACCGAGATCGCGCCAAGCCCGTTGCCCAGGACGGTCGTGCAGGGCGGCGAACGGTCGTTGGACGCTCCGTTCTCCGCGTTCGTCTTCAAGGTTCAGAGCGGGATGAACCCGGCGCACCGCGACCAGCTCGCATACGCCCGCGTGTGTTCCGGCGTGTTCGAACGCGGGATGGTGGTCACCAACGCCACTACGCAGAAACCGTTCGCCACCAAGTATGTTCAGCAGCTGTTCGGTCGCCAGCGGACCACTGTGGACACTGCTTTTCCCGGTGACGTGATCGGGCTGGTCAACGCCTCCTCCTTGCGGGCCGGCGACACGATCTGCGACGGCAGTCCGGCTGTGCGGTTTCCCGGCCTCGTCAGTTTGCTCCGGGTCACTTCGCGGCGGCGGCGCTCGTCGATCGCAGCCGCGCCAAGCAGTGCCAGCGTGCTGTGCGGCAGTTGCAGGCGGAGGGCGTGGTGCAGGTATTGCACTCCGGGCGGCGTGGTCCGGTGCTCGCCGCGGTCGGCCTGCTTCAGTTCGACGTCGCGGTGGCGCGGCTGGCTGCGGACAGCGGTTCGGAGGTACGGCTGGAACACCTCCCGTACACGGTGGTGCGGAGGCTTGCCGATCCTGCTCAGCGTTCGTTGCTCGACCGAACCTCCGAGTGCGAAGTGCTCATGCGGGCAGACGGGACCCAACTCGTGGTGTTCGTCCGTCAGTCCGCGCTGGAGCTGCTGCTGCGCCGGTACCCGGAGTTGACGTTGGAGAAGCTGGTCGCAGGGATCGACTGACCAGTGGTGCGTGATTCGTGTCTCAGCGAACGGGAGGATCTCCCATAGTAGGTTTTCCGTTCGTGGAGGCCAGGTGAACAAGCTGACGGTGTGTCGTGGGTGCTGTTGCGGTACGGCGAAGAAGCATCCGGACGTAAACCACGAGGGTCAGCTCGACCGGTTGCGCGAGGCTGTCGGTGTCGAACGCCTCCGTGTGGCCGACTGCCTCGACTCGTGTGATCACTCCAACGTCGTGGTGGTGCAGCCGACGCCGACCGCTCGGCAGGCAGGAGCCCGGCCGGTGTGGCTGGGTGGTGTGCTGTCCGACGAGACCGTCGAGCACGTCGTCGCCTGGGTGCAGGCCGGAGGCCCTGGTCGCGCCACGATGCCCGATGCGCTCGCCGGCAACGTGCTGGACCGGTCCTCAGAGGACGCCGCGTCAGCCTGAGCGCGTCTACTAAGAGTGATAGTAGGCTGCGGTCATGTGGGTCGATGATCATCCGGGCATGTCGCGGTCTCGCCCGTTGCGACGCCATCTCCGTGCGCACTCGTTGCTCGCGGTCGTACCGATCGGCTGCTGGTCGGTGAGCCTCGTGCTCGATCTCGCGTCGATGACACGCGCAGCGACGTCGTTGATCGGGATCGGCCTGCTCGGAGCCGGTGCGGCAGGCGTTGCGGGATTGGTCGACGGTATCGCGGTGCCTTCGCGGACCAGGTCTTTCCGGTTGGTGATGATGCACTTCGGGCTGATGGCGACCGTCGTGATCCTCTACCTCGCCGGATACGTCCTGCGTGTGGCCGAACCCGCAGACCGATCGGTGAGCCTGCCCCTCGTGATTCTGTCGGCGGTGTCCGCCGTCGTGACGGCCATCGCGGTGGTCATCGGAGTTGTGCTGGCACACCGCCGGATCTGACCAGGCCCGCACCTGCTGGTCGGCAGATGCGGGCCTTGGTTCCGGCTGTCAGGCCTGACCGTTCGCGCTGCGGAAGCCACGCAGGCGCAGGCTGTTGCTGACCACGAACACCGACGAGAACGCCATCGCCGCGCCCGCGATCATCGGGTTGAGCAGGCCGAGCGCTGCCAGCGGCAGCGCCGCGACGTTGTAGGCGAACGCCCAGAACAGGTTGCCCTTGATCGTGCTGAGCGTGCGCCTCGACAGCCGGATCGCGTCCACGGCGGCACGCAGGTCACCGCGCACCAGGGTGAGGTCGCTGGCCTCGATCGCGACATCCGTGCCGGTGCCCATGGCCAGACCTAGGTCAGCCTGGGCCAGCGCGGCGGCGTCGTTCACGCCGTCGCCGACCATCGCCACGATGCGGCCCTCGTCCTGCAGGCGCTTCACGACGTCGACCTTGTCCGCGGGCAGCACCTCGGCGATCACCTCGTCGATGCCCACCTCCGCCGCCACGGCCTTGGCGGCAGCCTCGTTGTCGCCGGTCAGCAGCACCGGGCGCAGCCCGAGCTTGCGCAGCCCTTCGATCGCCTCCTTGGATGTGGGCTTCACGGTGTCGGCGACGACCAGCACGCCGCGCGCCTTGCCGTCCCAGGCCACCAGTACGGCCGTGCGGCCCTTCTGCTCGGCTTCCTTCTTCGCCGTGGCCAGCTTCTCGTCCAGGTGCACGGTCCACTCATTGAGCAGGCGCTCCCGGCCGACCAGCACAGCGCGTCCGTCGATCACGCCCTGCACGCCCAGGCCCTCCAGGTTCTGGAAGTCCTCGATGGCGGGCAGTTCGCTACCGGCACCGGCGACGATCGCCCTCGCGATCGGGTGCTCGGAGGCGTGCTCCAGCGCCGCGGCCAGCCGCAGCACCTCGTCCCGCTCCTCGCCGTCCGCCGGGTGAACGTCGGTGAGGCTCATCTGGCCGGTCGTGACGGTGCCGGTCTTGTCCAGCACCACCGTGTCGACGCGGCGGGTGGATTCCAGCACCTCCGGCCCCTTGATCAGGATGCCGAGCTGGGCGCCACGGCCGGTGCCGACGAGCAATGCGGTCGGCGTGGCCAGACCGAGCGCGCACGGGCAGGCGATGATCAGCACCGCCACGGCCGCGGTGAACGCGGCGCTCGCACCCGTGCCCGCGCCGAGCCAGAACGCGAGCGTGCCCACGGCGAGTGCGATGACGATCGGCACGAAGATCGCCGACACGCGGTCCGCCAGGCGTTGAACCTCGGCCTTGCCGTTCTGGGCGTCCTCGACCAACCGGGCCATCTGCGCGAGCTGCGTGTCGGAGCCGACACGGGTGGCGCGCACGACGAGCCGGCCGCCCGCGTTGACGGTCGCGCCGACGACGGTGTCGCCCATGCCGACCTCTACCGGCACGGATTCGCCGGTGAGCATGCTCGCGTCGACCGCGGAGCTGCCCTCCTCGACGACGCCGTCGGTGGCGATCTTCTCGCCGGGCCGCACCACGAACAGGTCGTCGACGCGCAGGTCGTCGGTGGGGATGCGGACTTCACGGCCGTCGCGCAGCACCGCGACGTCCTTCGCGCCGAGTTCGAGCAACGCGCGGAGCGCGGCGCCCGCCTGGCGCTTGGAGCGGGCCTCGAAGTAGCGCCCGGCGAGGATGAACGTCGTCACGCCCGCCGCGACTTCGAGGTAGATGTTGCCGGCGCCGGACATCCGCTCGACGGTGAACGAGAAGCCGTGCGTCATGCCCGGCAGACCAGCGGTGCCGAGGAACAGCGCATACAGCGACCACAGGAACGCCGCACCGACGCCGATCGAGATCAGCGTGTCCATGGTGGCGGCGCCGTGGCGCAGGTTCGTCCACGCGGCCTTGTGGAAGGGCCACGCGCCCCACGCGACCACCGGGCCGGCCAGTGCGAGTGAGAGCCACTGCCAGTAGGTGAACTGCAGTGCGGGGATCATTGCCAGCGCGATGACCGGCACTGACAGCACCACGGAGGTGATGAGACGCTGCCGCAAGGACTGCGTCGGATCGACCTCCACGGCGGTGCCTTCAGTGGTGGGCGGAGCGGGCAGTTCAGCGGTGTAGCCGGTGTCTTCGACGACCTTCACCAGGTCAGCGGGGGACAGCTCGCCGGGGAAGTCGATGCGTGCCTTTTCGGTCGCGTAGTTGACCGAGGCGCTCACGCCTTCGAGTTTGTTGAGCTTGCGCTCGATGCGTGCGGCGCAGGAGGCACAGGTCATGCCACCGATCGACAGTTCGATCTGGCTGGTGCGCGCATCAGCCGCCGTGTCCGGCATGGCCGTCCTCCTCCTTGGTCGTGGGGGCGGGGGTGACGACGGGAGCGGTTGACGCGCCTGCGCCAAGGGTGAACTCGGCGGTGCGGACCTTGCCGTCGTGCTGGAAGTCGAAGAACAGCCGGTATCGGCCGTCGGTCGGTACCTCCACCGAGAACTTCACCTCAGGACCGCTGCCTGGCCCGTCCTGCGGATGCACATGCAGGTAGGCGAGGTCGGCGGCGCGCAGGGCGACGAGGTGCCCGTTCGCGCCGAGGTAGGGCTGCAGGTCGGTGACCGGCTTGCCGTCCTTGGTGACGGTCGCCGTCACGGTGGACTCGGCGCCTGCCTTGAGGTCTCCGTTGAGCGTGACCGTGTAACCGTCCACGGTGAACGTGCGGGTGTCCGTTGTGTACTGCTGCGGTTCGTACGCGCCTGGGACCTGGACGTCCACTCCGAGCGTGGACTTGGTGCCGCCCTGCGGCTTGAAGTCGGCGAACACGCGGTAGCTGCCCGCGGCGGGCAGGGTGAGCGGCGTGCTCCACGTGCCGTCGGCGGCCATCGTGGGGTGCAGGTGCTGGTAACCGGAGCCGTCCCGGCGCACCAGCACGAGATGCAGCTTCTTCTCGTGCTCCACGTCGAACGCGGTGACCGGCTTGCCGTCCGGTCCGCTGATGTGGAACTGGAGGGTCGGCGTGCTGGAGGCGAGCTGGAGCGTGTAACCGTTCTCGGACACCGAGAGTCCCGGCGGTAATGCGTGTGCTGGTTGCTGTTCCTGGGCGGTGTTCTCGCTGTGGTTCATGCCGTCGGCGCCGTTCGGCGTGGATGTCCCGCCGAACGGGCCGGCGGCGGCGCCGGCACCCCAGGCCCCGCCGAACACGACCACCAGTGCGAGTGCGTAGGCGGCGACCTTGTAGCCGGTCTTCATGATGTTTCCCCTCAGCTGGCGACGAGCTCGTAGCCCGCCTCGGTGACGGCCGCGCGGACCGCGTCCTCGGCGACCGGCGCGTCGCTGGTGACGGTGACCTTGCCGGTGGGCAGGTCGACGTCGACCTTCTGAACACCGTCGATCTGGCTGACCTCTTCGGTGACGGAGCTGACGCAGTGTCCGCAGGTCATGCCCTTGACGGTGTAGGTGGACTCAGCCATGTCGGTCTCTTTCCGTACGTGTCGGGATGGTCAGGAGCGGACCAGGCGGGCGATGGCGTTGCTGGCTTCGGCGATCTTCTCGTCCGCCGCCGTGCCGCCGTCGCTGATGGCCTGGCTCACACAGTGCTTGAGGTGCTCGTCGAGCAGCCCGAGCGAGACGGCCTGCAACGCCCTGGTCGCGGCGGAGATCTGGGTGAGGACGTCGATGCAGTAGTCGTCGTTCTCGATCATCCGCGCCAGTCCGCGGACCTGGCCTTCGATGCGCTTCAGGCGGCGCAGGTGGGCGTCCTTGTTGTCGGTGTAGCCGTGCACGTCTCGCTCCTGTCGATCGGTCCACCGCGCGGCCGGCCGGTACTGGCCGGGGGAACGGTGAGCGCTTGTGATGAACATACCCCAGGGGGGTAGGGGTTTGCCAAGAAGTTGGTGTGACCTGCTGCACGTTCAGCTTCAGCTACTATTCAGAATAGTAGGAAGCGGTAGGTCCGATGGGAGCGACATGGCCACTTCAGATATTTCCGGTCTGCTCGGGCGCCGGAGCTTCCTCCGGCTCGGAGTCGGTGTCGCCGCGACAGTCGGACTGACGGCCTGCTCGTCCGGTTCCGGGCCGGTTGCCGGGGCGCGTATCGGACCCGGTTCGCCAAAGGTGGCGGACGCGGAACGAGCGCGGCGCATCGCGGGTGCCCGCACCACCTCCACGACTCTCACCGCGGTGACGAGCGAGGTGGACCTGGGCGGCGTGCGGGTACAAACGTGGTCCTACGGACAGCTGCCGGGAAGGGAGATCCGGGTCCGGCGCGGTGACGTGCTGAAGGTCGAGCTGAAGAACCAGCTCCCGGAGCCGACGAGCGTCCACTGGCACGGGATCGCGCTGCGCAACGACATGGACGGAGTGCCTGGCCTCACCCAGGAGGACATCCGCCCTGGAGCCTCGTTCACGTACGAGTTCGCGGTGCCCGACGCCGGCACCTACTTCTTCCACCCGCACTCCGGCGTCCAGCTCGACCGGGGTCTCTACGCGCCGCTCATCGTCGAGGACCCCGCTGACGGGGCTGAATACGACACCGAGCTGGTGGTTGTGCTCGATGACTTGGTCGATGGCACGGAACGCACCCCGGACGAGGTTCTCGAGGAACTGAAGAAGAACGGCATGGGTGGTATGTCCGGCATGGACCACGGCAGCATGCCGGGGATGTCCATGCCCAAGTCGGAGCTGCTCGGCGGTGATGCGGGCGACGTGACCTACCCGCACGTGCTCGCGAACGGGCGGACGTTCCGTGACCCGCAGACGATCGAGGTGAAGGCCGGGCAGCGAGTGCGGCTGCGACTGATCAACGCGGCGTCCGACACTGCCTTCAGGGTCGGGCTTCCCGGTGCCCGCCTGCGGGTCACCCACACCGACGGTTTCCCGGTCGAGCCCAAGGAGGCAGACGTCGTGCTCCTCGCGATGGGGGAGAGGCTCGACGCCGTGGTGACGATGCCGGAGGGCGCCGCGCCGCTGCTGGCGCTGGCGGAGGGCCGCGACATGTACGCGCAGGTGGTGCTCCGCAACCCGGTCACGCAGATGGCACCTGCCGGGGAGGTCGCCGTCAAGCAGCTGGCCGCGTTGCCCGTGCTGATGGCAACCGAGCTGCGGGCCGCCGAACAGGTCGCCCTGCCGGTGAAGCAACCGGACGTCGTGCATGACCTCGTGCTCGAAGGCCCCGGCCAGAAGTACGACTGGACCATCAACGGCAAGGCCTACAACCCGGACGACGGGCTTCCGATCAAGGAAGGTCAGTACGTCCGGTTGAAGTTCAGCAACAAGTCGCAGATGTTCCACCCCATGCACCTGCACGGTCACACGTTCCAGGTCCGGGGCGATGGCGGCGCCGGTGCGCGCAAGGACACCGTGCTCGTGCTTCCCGGCCGGGCGGTGGAGGTGGACTTCACCGCGGACAACCCCGGCCAGTGGCTGACCCACTGCCACAACGTCTACCACGGCGAGGCAGGCATGATGAGCGTCGTGTCCTATGTGGAGTAACGGATCACAGGTCCAGCAAAGGACATGACACCAGGGTAGTGGCGGCGAGCAGACCGAATCCCAGCACGGCAGGCATGGCAGCCGCCACCACACCCGTGGCCAGCAGGCCACTGACCCGCAACACCGACCTGCGACGCGTTACCCGTTCCAGCTGATGCAACCGTGGTTCGACATCGTCGTCGGCGATTGCCAGAGCGCCCCTGGGCGAACCGTCTGTTCCCATCCGCAGGAGAGCCGACCGCACCACGTGCGACCCGTACTGTGCGGACGCCACCGAGTCGGCGGCCATCTCGACCAGGACGCGGATCGCGGCCGGAGCCTGGCGCATCAGCGGGAGGAACGGGAAGGCCCAGGCCGCCGCCTCGGCCAGCCCGGTCAGCACGTGGTGGCGGCCACGCAGGTGCGCGTGTTCGTGCGCCAGCACGGCGTCGACCTCGATGGGGGACAAGCACTTCGAGAGGCCTGTGGTCACCACCACGAAAGGAGGTCTGCCGGCGACGCTGTACGCGAGCGGCTTGTCGTGGTCGAGCCACAACAAAGGGACAGGCCCAGGCTCTCGCCGAGCGGCCAGTCGCAGCAGATCCAGTTGTCTCTTGTGGACGCTCATGGCGTTGGAGCGACACTGGATCGCACCGATGCCGAGCCGGACGACGAGGGTGAGCAGCGTCATCAGTCCCAGCGTGCCGAACAGGTCGTCCAGCTGCGGCACGCCACCGTGGGTCAGTGCGGACCAGCATCCGTGGAACCGGTCGAGCAACCATTGCGTGGGGCCGTGACCCGGTACGAAAAGGAGCGCTACACCGCCGAACGCGGTGAGGAGCACACCGACGCTGGTGAGAAACCAGCATGTCATCACGATCGCGGGCGGAATCCGGCTGGTGGTCAAGCGATGCAGGAAACGAGGTGCGACGACGCCCGCGAGCACGGCGCCCGCCAGCAGCGCCAAGGCGAGGATCATCGATCCGCCGGAGAATCGCCGAGCGCTCTGCGCAACACCGCGGAATCTTGCGGGGATACCGACCGTGCGAATTTCAACAGGACCGACTCGCGGTCGGTCGCCGAGTCAAGCAGTTCCCGCAGTGCGTGGGCGACGGCGTCCTCGCGGCTGGTCTTCGCCAGGTACCGGTAGGCCCGGCCATCCAGCTGGCGGGTGACCCATCCCTTGCGATGCAGGTTGTCCAGCACTGTCATGACCGTTGTGTAAGCGAGCTTGCGGCCGGTGTCGAGCGCGTCCAGAACGTCGCGAACCCGCAGCGGCCCGGTGCCACGCCACAACACCTCCATCACGGCCGTCTCCAGCTCGCCGAGTCCCTGCATCGTTTCCTCCTGATGTCAGGGTACGACGGATCTACTATTGAAGTAAGTAGATGCTGGGTGTGGTGCTCAGCCGATCTCCGCGACGCAGTCGGCGTCGGGCGGTGCCTTGACGACGATCTCCGTCACGGCCGCGTCGGCGACGTCGGCTTTCGTTCCACAGATGCGTTCCGGCACGCCCAGCTGATCGTCCTTCTTGCCTTCGCATGCTCCTCCGCATGGCCGGATCCAGGTGACCACCCGGTAGTTCCCGGCGCCCAGATGTTCGGACAGCCCGGCTGGCGCCGATCGGTAGGAACGCTCCAAGACGTTCTTCCCGCGCGCGTCCTCGATCCTGAGGTACCGGACGAACGCCGTGGCGCGATCAGCAGGCTCGTCGACCTTGACGTTGAGCGTGCCCGGTCCTCCTTCGACCACCTCCGGGGTGTGGGGCGGGACCGTCTCCGTCGAACTCCTCGCCGGCTGCCCCGTGGCGCCTGTACCGCAGCCCGCCAGCACGCTTCCGGAGCAGGCGAGGAGGAGTGCGATGACAACCGAACGCATGACTCACCTCCAGCAGGGTGGGGCCGGCGGGCGGGTCCGCCGGCCCCGGATCGATGGTCAGTCCGTCCAGAGGACGGAGGTCACCGTGTCACCGGTGACGATCGACGTGGTCGTCGGTCCTGACGCGGCCGGCGCGGCTGTTGCAGCGGCGTGCGAGTGGCCGTAGATGGAGGCGAGCTGGTTGTAGTCGTGGGTGTTGGGGGAGACGTAACCCGGGTCGTTGATGCCCGCGTAGTCCATGCAGGACCCCGCGTTGGTGAACTGGTGGTCGAGACCGAAGTCGTGGCCGACCTCCTGACACATCACGTGCCTGCGCGCCGCGCTGGTCCACGAGTACGAGTCGTTGACCTTGGTGGTGCCCCAGGCGATGTGGCCGCCCGCCAGGTTGATCTGGGCGAGCCCTCTCCAGCCGTTCTGGCCGTAGGTGTAGTTGCACGTGCGCACCCGGCCGGTCGAGGCGGGGCAGCTGCTCCGCGTGCCCGTGTCGCTCGCGCTGATCGTGTTCTCGAACGCCGCCGACCTGTTCCAGTCGGCGTTGGCCTGCTGGAGGCTCGAATCCCAAGCGGACCTTGGTGTGTTGCAGCCTGGCACGCTGCCGTTCGCGTGCGGCATGGGCATGTACACCGGCACCATCACCATCGTCTGACCGAGGAGCATTCCCCTTGTCCACGACGAAACACACGTTCCGCGTCGAGGGCATGCACTGCGGCAGCTGCGCGCTGCTGATCGACGACGCGCTGGAGGACCTGCCCGGTGTGCACAGCACGCAGACTTCGGTGAAACAGGGCGCCAGCACGGTCGAGCTGGACATCAGCGAGACGAGTCCCGAGGACGTGATCGGCGTGATCGAGGAGCTCGGCTACCGCGCCACGAGCTTCGTCTGACCTAGTGCCGTGACCGGCAGCCTTCGCCGCGTCTTCGGCGCTCAGCAGGGCGCCTCGCGGCACCGGCGCCACGCCCACAGCCAACCAGGATGAGGACGTGGCGCCGGCACCACGATGCACCCGTCTGAACACCGAATACGGGGCAAAGGCTGCCAGTCACGGCACTAGCGTGCACCGGTAGGGTAAGGCCAGGCGTTCGGACGGCACACCTTGCCGTCGGCCGTGACCCGATCGGTGCCCAGCGCGGCGAGGTAGTCGTTCGACACACCCCAGCTCTGCTGCATCATCACTGGGGCGAGCGCACCGGCCTCCTGGCACGGCCGGTGTTCGTATCCGATGCCGTGGCCAACCTCGTGGTTGACCACGTACTGCTTGTACTCCACGAGAGCGCCCTGGTACGACACCGCGCCACGCACCCACCGAGCGACGTTGATCGTCACCCTGTTGTCCTTGGAGCTGAAGCACGAGCCCTCGTACTTGATCTGGAACCCGCACACCTGGCGCGTGGTCATCTGCGACGTCAGGCTGATCCGCAGATCGGGTTTACCGGAGTCGACGCGCTGGAAGTTGTGCTTGCCGCTGCCGATCCACCCACGCGGATCACGCAGGATCGTGTCCACATCGGACGCGAAGCCGGCCGCGCCGCCGACGACCTGAACGCCCTCCTCGACCTCGACCGTGTACTTCACGACGCCCGAGCCGCCGGTCGGTGCACCAGTTCCTGGTACGACCGCCCACTTCTTGGCGCCCTCGACGGTGAAGTCACCGCCGGGAGGCAGTTCCGCCGATGCCAGTGCAGCGCTGTACAGCTGTGGATCCGGATTGGGCAACGAGTTCGAGGGGCCGGCGTGACCGGCCGCGTCGTGCGGACCTGTCTCCGTGGTGGCGGTCTGTGACTGGGGCGCGGTCGGCTCCTGTGCCTTTGTCGCCTCGCGCACGGCGAAGCCGGTGAGCCCCAGCAACGCCACGATCATGAGAACCGACATCGCGAGCATGTGGCGGCGCCTGCGTGGATGTGACGTGCGCCGATCACCCACCGGACGGCGACGGGCCACGAGAGGCTGGACGGCGTCCAACCGGTCTGCGGACGTCGGACGGCCTCGAAGGGACTGCTTCATGATGTCGTCAGGATCGCACACTTCATACTAAGGTCTATAGTAGGTGAAGGTCACCTGACCAGCGCCAGCAGGGGGCCGGTCAGGAGACCCAGCCCGAGCGACGCGGCGGCCGCGACGCACGCCGTAATGGCGGCCCGAGGCCGAACGACCGCTGCGCCGTCCATCTCTGCGTCACGCATGGCGGGCGCGATCCACCGCAGGTAGTAGTACAGGCTGGCCACGGTGTTGACGGCGGCGAGCACCACCAGCCAGCCGAGGCCGGCGTCGAGACCGGCGGTGAACACGGTCAACTTGCCCGCGAACACGACCGTGGGCGGTGTTCCGACCAGGCCGAGCAGGCACACGACCAGGCTGAGCGCGAGCCACCGGTGCCCCCGGCGCAGACCTCGGTAGTCGTCCAACGTCACGGCGTCGGGCAGAGCGCACACCACGGCGAAGGCACCGACGTTGGTGATCGCGTAGCCGAGCAGGTACAGCAGCACGCTCGGACGCGCGAGTTCGCTGCCCGTCGCTGCGGCCACGCCCACCAGCAGGTAGCCGACCTGGCTGATCGTCGAGTAGGCGAGGAGGCGCCGGACGTTGTCCTGGAAGAACGCCGCCAGGTTGCCGAGCGTCATGGTGACGGCCGCGACGACGGCGATCAGCAACATCGTGTCGACAGAGCCGCTGCTCAGCGGACCGGCCACGAGGCGGTAGATCGCCACCACGGCACCGATCTTCGGCACGGTCGTCACGAACGCCGCCACCACCGGCCGGGCGCCCTCGGCCACGTCCGGCACCCAGAAGTGCGCGGGTACCGCGCCGGCCTTGAACAGCAGGCCTGCCATCAGCGCGATCACGCCGACCGCGACGGCAGCGCCAGGAGCCTTTCCAATGCCTTCACCGAGGTCTGCGTACGTGGTGGCACCGCCGACTCCGAACAGGACGGTGACGCCACCCAGCATCGTCACCCCGAGAAGCGCCCCGAGCAGGTAGTACTTCAGGGCCGCCTCGGTCCCGAGCGCGTCCTTGCCGAACCCGGCCAGCGCGTACAGCGGGATGCTCGCCAGCAGAAAGGCCGCCGCGAGCAGCATGAGGTCGTTCGCGCCCGCCATGGCGATTGTGCCGACCGCTGCGAGCAGGACGAGCACGTACCACTCGCTCTCCCGCGCCGCGCCGGCCACTTCGCCAGGCGCGAGGCACAACACCAGCAGCACAGCCGCGGCCACGGCGATCCGGGTCGCATTCGTCGAGACGTCCACCACGTAGCTGTCGCCGAACACCGTCAGGTCCGGCCGGAACCACACCACGACGGTCGCGATGATCGTGCCGGCGCACGCCGCCGCTGCGACGAACCGCACGAGCCACTGTCGTTGGCGCGGCAGGTACGAACCGAGCAGCAACCCGAACACCGCCGCGACGATGAGCAAGATCTCCGGCAGCAGGGCCAAGGGGTTCTCGTCCATCATCTCCACGTCGTCACCTGCCGACGACCGCGCTGACGGCACGCGCCGCAGGTTCGATCACGTCCAGCAGGAACCGCGGGAACAGTCCGATGAGGACGGCCAGGACCAGGAGCGGCACTATCGAGGCGGCCTCCGGCGCCGTCACGTCGCGGAACGCACCGTTGGGGGAGCGGTGCTCGCCGAGGAACATCTGCTGCAGTGCGCGCAGGAACAGCGCGGCGGTGATCAGGATGCCGAGGAACGCGACGGCGGTGGACACCGGCGCTCCGCCCAGCGAGCCGGTGAAGATCTGGAACTCGGCGATGAACCCCGAGAAGCCGGGCAGGCCCAGCGACGCGAACGCGGCGATAGCGGTCAGACCGGCGAACCGGGGTGCTTGGGCGGCGAGGCCGCTGTAGCTGTCCATCTCGTAGGTGCCGCCGCGGTCGTACAACGCTCCGGCGAGCAGGAACAACGCGCCGGTGATCAGGCCGTGGCTCACCATCTGCGTGACGGCGCCGGTGATCGCGAGGTGTCGTGCCTGCTCGGCGGAGGAGGCGACCAGACCTGCCGCGCCGACGGCGAGGATCACGTATCCCATGTGGTTGACGGACGTGTACGCGATCATTCGTTTGAAATCCCGCTGTGCCAGCGCGACCAGGGCGCCGTAGATCACGCTGATCACACCGACCACGACGAACACCAACGCGTAGCGGCGCCACGTGTCGGGCAACGTGGGCATGACGATGCGCACGAAGCCGTACGTGCCCATCTTCAGCAGCACGCCGGCCAGAATCGCCGATCCTGCCGCGGGAGCCTCGGTGTGCGCAGGCGGTAGCCACGTGTGGAACGGCACGGTCGGTGTCTTGATCGCGAGCCCGACGCCGAGCGCGAGCAGGATGAGCGCACCGGCGAGTCCTTTGCCCGCCAAGGGGTTCTGCCGACTCAGCTCGACGATGTCGAAGGTGTGCGGAGTGGCGGCGAGGTACAGCCCGATGAACCCGAGCAGCAACGCCAATGAGCCCAGAAACGTGTAGAGGAAGAACTTCAGTGCCGCACGGGCCGCGTCCCGGTGTCCCCATCCGGCGATCACGAAGTACATGCCGACGATGGACAGGTCGAAGAAGACGAAGAAGAGGATCAGATCGAGCGACACGAACAGTCCTAGACAGACCGTTTCCAGGAAGAGGAACAGGGCCGCGAACGCCCGCACTCGCCGGGTCTCCCGCGCCGAGTAGATCGCACAGGCGAGGAACAGGCCGGACGTGAGCGCGACGAGCGGCAGACTCATCCCGTCCACTCCGATGTGGTAGCCGGAGCTGACACTCGGGATCCAACGCCGGTTCACCTCGTGGGAGAAGCCCGACTCGGATGGCGCGTAGCCGAGCCACAGCACCACCACGAGGATCAGGTCAGCGGCACAGGCCGCGATCCAGATCCAGCGCACCGCCGAGTCGCTCAGCCGCGGCAGCAGCACGAGCACGGCCGCGACCGCGAGGGGCAGGAAGACCACCATGCTGAGCACGTTCACCTCACCGGAGTCCCGTGACGATCAAGAGCGCCGTGAGCACCACGAGGATGACCACAGCTTGTGCGTAGTAGTGATGCAGTTGCCCGGTCTGCGGACGGCGGGCCAACCTGCCGAGCCTGCGGACGCCGTCAGTCACAGCTCGGACGAGACGTTCCAGCGAGAATTCCACACGGACCTCTGACATCCGCGCGACTGTGCTGCCGATCGCCGCGGTCGCTCGCACACCGCCGTCGACCACGCGGTCGTCGAAGCGGGCGAGCACACCGCTGAGGCCCACCGCAGCGGCCGCACCCCGGTCGACCCGACCGGCGATCATCCGGTCGTCGAACCGGGCGAGCAGCCGCGCCAGCCCGAACACCGGCCTGGCCACCCACCTTTGCGCGACGAACTCCAGGCCCAGCCACCGATTGAGCACACGGCCACGACCAGCCAGCGCGTCCTGGCGTCGCACCACGGCTGTGGTCACCGCAATTCCGGCCACGGCCACTGACCCGGAGAGCACGAGCTCCCACCACACGGCACCGCTGAGCCACTCGAATCCGAGCAGCGCAGCGCCGGCCGCGAGAAACGGAAGCGGTGCTTTGTGCTGCCACGACAGCGTTTTCCCATCCGGCGCGGCACCCGACCACGTGAGCATGAGCACCCGTCCCGCGTACCCGGCACTGACCAAGGCTGCGGCGAGCCCGGTCAGGTACAGCGGCACCGATTCGTGCAGGGCGGCGCTGAGCACGGCGTCCTTGGTGATCCAGATGGACAGCGGTGGCATGCCGGCGAGAGCGAGTGCGCCAACGGCGAAGCTCATGCCGACAACACGATCACCACGGGCCGCGCCGCGTAGTCGAGCGAGATCCTTGGTGCCTAGTGCCGCGAGCCACGCGCCCGCGCAGAGGAACAGCAGGCTCTTCGTTGCTGCATGGGCCACCAATTGCCCGGTTCCGGCGGTTGTCCCGCCCGTACCCGCGGCGAGCACCATGAAGCCGACCTGCGAACAGGTCGACGCGGCCAGCACCTGCTTGAGATCGCGCTGCACCAACGCGACCGCACCGAGCAGCAGCGCCGTGAGTGCACCTACCCAGGCCACGACCACACCAGCCCACCCCGTGGGCTGGATCCGCAGCAACAGGTAGGCGCCGGCGGCCACCATGGTCGCCGAGTGCAGCAACGCGGACACCGGACTCGGGCCGTCCATCGCCCGCGAGAGCCAGAAGCTGAACGGCAGCTGCGCCGACTTGCCCAGCGCGGCCACCACGATCCCGGCCGTGGCGGCATCCCGCCAGCCAGGGAGCAGCTGAGCCAGATCGGCGAGCGCGAGTCCGCCCGCACCGCCCGCCAGCATCGCCCCGGCCGCCAGGTACAGCCCGAGATCGGCCGTGCGGGTGGTCAGGAAGGCGATGTTGCCCGAGTTCACCCGATGCTCGTCGCGCCACCAGAACCCGATGAGGGCGTAGGACGTCGCCCCCATCACCTCCCAGGCCATCAACAGCACGAGCAGGTTCGTCGCGGTGACCGTCACGAGCATCGCACCCGCGAACACCAGCATCAGCCCGAAGAACCGGGCACGCGGTTCGTCCGCGCCGAACTCCCCGGCGGAGTAGATCAGCACGGCGAGCAGCACACCCGCGACCGTGACCACCATGACGGCCGACAGTTCGTCCACCGCGAGGCTGACCGGGATGCCCGTGAGCATCGGCGCGTTCACCGACGGCCGCCCGATCGCCGATGCCACCGCGAGCGCGGCAACCACGACGCCACACCCAATGCCCAAGAACGGTGCGATCCGGTTCGCCCGCCGTCCCGCGACCAGCAGCAGGGTGCCGACAAGCAGCGGCGCGGCGACGAGAGACCAGAGTTCCACAGCGTCAGCCCTCGAGGTCCGCGGCCATGTCGGTCATGTCGACGTCGCGCGCCCGGAAGATGGCCGTGGTCACCGCGAACCCCATGGCCATCTCGACCGCCATCGCGGTGATGGCGAGCAGGACGACGACCTGCCCGTCCGGCCGGTCCGCCGAGGTGTAGAACCAGAACGCCGCCGCGCTGACGATCACCGCGTTGACCATCAGCTCCAGCCCCATCATGATCATGACGATCGACTGCTGGGACAACGCGCCGTACAGGCCGACGCTGAACAACGCAGACGCCAGCAGCAGGAAGGCCTGGAGTGTCATCAGAGCCCTCCCGCGATCGGGTCGTCCGGGCGGTCGCGCTCGAGCTGGTCGCCGTAGCGGTCGTAGCGCCCGCGGTGGGTCGCCAGCACCACGGTGCTCACGATCGTGGCGAACAAGGCGAGCCCCAGCACGATCATCACGAGCATCTTGGAGCCCATCAGCGCCTCGCCCAGCTGCATGGTCGGATCGTCCGGACGGGCACGTTCCTGCTGGGGCCACGGGATCAGCAGCACGCCGGTCGCGAGCACGAGGAAGGTGCCCACTGCGATGACGAGCGAGCCCTTCTGGTTGTGCACCATCGTCATCGGCATGAGCCCGGCGGGATTCATCATGTACATGATCATGAAGATGGCCATCACGACCATCTCCATGATCATCATGAGCACGACCAGCACACCGAGGTAGGTCAGATCCAGCAGCAGGACCGGGACGGCGGCGAAGAGGAACGACAAGAGAAGCGCGAAGGTGGCACGTGCCATCGAGTCGACCCGGAACACTGCGATCCCGCTCGCCACCGAACCGACGGCGCACAGCCAGAACACGGCGGTGGTCATGGCATCACCACGATCGCGACGACCAGCGCCTGCACCAGCGTCAACGGAATCAGCACGATCCAGGCGATCTCCGTGAACCGTTCCATCCGGACGGTCGGCAGCCTGCGCCCGAACCACACCAGCGCCGCCAGCACGCCCGCCGTCTTCACCAGCGACCACATCCAGTCCGGCAGCACCGGACCGGCACCGCCGCCGAGGAACAGCGGCACGGCCATCGCCGCACCGGACACCAGCAGCAGCCACCGTCCGGTCAAGAAGACGAGGCGGTCCACACCGGACAGTTCCGCCAGCACACCGCCGGCGATCTCGCGTCCGACGGGCTGGTCGAACGGTCCGAAGAACGCCATCGCCAGCACCGAAAGCAGGTATACCGCGAACGCGACGGGCATCCACACCACGAACCACAAGTCACGTTGTGCGGCAACGATGTCCGCGACCCGCAACGAGCCCGCGGCGGTCGCGGCCGTGATCAACGCGAACATGTGCGGCAGCTCGTAAGCCAGGCCCTGCGCGACGAACCGGTATCCGCCGACCAGTCCGAACGCCGAGTTCGACCCCCACCCGGCGAGCCAGACCGCGGCCCACGCCACCACTTCCATGGCGTTGAACCACACCACTCCGATGGAGAGGTCGCTCACCGCCCAATGCCCCAACGGCGTCACCAGCGATGCCAGTACAGCGGCGAGAAGGAGGGTGATCCCCGCCGCCCGCCAGAGCAGCGAGTCGGCGGCGAGCGTCCGGCGGCGTTGCTGCACCAGCAGGCCCGCGAACTCCCGGACGGGGTGGGCAAGATCGGCGCGCGCACCTGCGGCTCGTGCCGACAGGACGGCGTTGAAGGACGACGCGGCGACCGCGAAGGAGAGCAGGAGCGCGGGCAGCACCAGTGCGCCCCACTGCGAGGTCTCAACCATGGACCTCAACCGTCCTCAGGCGCAGGTCGAGGCTTGCCACGACCAACCGTGCCGTTGCCAGCTCGGCACCTTCCAGCAGCGCGGGCAGAGCATTGACAGGCGTGGGCGTGATCTCCTCGTTCAACCAGCCGTACAGCCGAGTGAGTGCGTCGCCGTGATCGGTGGCGCCGACGCCGGACAGCAGCCACCGCAGCATCCGAGATCGGCGGATGCGAGCGGCCCACCGCACCAGCTCGACCGGCCTGCCGCCCGCCAGCACCTCGTCACGCAGTCGCTGGGCGCGAACGGCCATGTCCGGCCAACCGGCGACGGACAGCAGACGGGTGGCGTTGTCGAGACTGTGCGCGAGCATGGGAAGTGGGATGTCGGAGTGATCGTCGCCGAGCAGTTCCACGTGGGCGTGCTGGATCACGTCGCCCTGCAACGTGGTGTGCACGACCAGTCCCGGTGGCCAGTCGGGTAGCACCGGGCCGAGCGGGACGTGCAGCTGGTCGAGCTTCAGTCCGTCCCGGTCGCCACCACGGTCGGCCATGGGTACATCGCCGGGCATCGTCATGTCGGTCATGTGCCCGCCGTGATCGTGCATGCCGGACCCGCAGGACGACATCGACGGCGAGTGCTCGCCGGAACCCTGCGGGAGGCGGCCGGAGCGCACCGCCTGGCTGGCGTCTCCGCGTTGCAGGTCCGGATCACACAGCGCTGTCATGGCGGCAGTGAGCGCCTCGGCTGCGTCGCTCGGATCCTGTACGCGAGCTCGCGCGCGTGGTGCGGGCATGCTGTTCCACGTCAGGTCGAGATGAGCGCTGAGAGCCGAAGCGGCCGGGCCGGCGATCACCAGCAGGTTGGCCTCAGCGGGGGAGTGCGCCGCGCGCCAGCCGTGTTCACGTGACCAGCGCTCCACGGCGAGCCGCGCCCACGTGCCACCCGGCGCGGTGACAACGAGCGGACGTACCGGTGTGCGGCGCAGCAGCCACGCGGTCAGGTCCATCGCAGCGCGCCCTCCCGCCACGCGTACCAGACGCCGGCCACGAGGATCGCGAGGAACAGGAACATCTCCACGACCGCCGTGGTGCCCATGCGCGCGACCACGAGTGTCCACGGGTACATGAAGACCATCTCCATGTCGAAGGTCAGGAAGATCATCGTGACCGTGTACCAGCGCACGTGGTAGCGGGAGACGGCGTGCTCAGCTGGCCGATGGCCGGACAGGAACGGTGCGGCGTCGACGACCGCCGGTCCGAGCCGCACCAGCGTCACGAGGCCGAGCAGGGCGCCGATGACCGCGATCATCACCGCGAACAAGGTCAACGCGCCGGCCATCGATCCCCCTCGGCTGATCACTCACGCATGATCGGAGCGTATTGCGTGACGCTGGCGAGCGCGACCTCGCCGGGAGCCCCGGCGGTCTACTACTCGGTATCGTATGAGGTGAACGGCGCAGGCGATGAGTGACGAGGTGGCATGGGTTCGGTACGGCGTTACCTCGGTGTCGTGCTGCTCGCCGTGGTGGTAGGAGCTCTCGCTCTGCTCGCGCAGGTCGTCGATCTGCCGGACGGCGCGGAGCTGCGTACCTGGGTTGATGCAACGGGCACGTTGGCACCTGCCGTGTTCGTCGCCGTCTGCGCTGTGGGCACGTCGGCGTTCTTCCCCAAGCCCGTTCTCGCGACCGCGGCCGGACTGCTGTTCGGTGTGGCGATGGGCACCGCCCTCGCAGTCGTCGGATTCGCGATCGGTGCGCTCATCGCCTTCAGCGCAGGCCGGCGACTTGGTCGGAGCACAGTGGCGCCGTGGCTGGGTGAGCGGTTGCGCGTCCTCGAGACTGTCTTCGCCCGCCGGGGCGTCGAGGCCACGCTCGTGCTCCGGCTCCTGCCTGTCCTGCCGTTCACCCTCGCCAACTACGGCGCTGGCGTCACCGCGGTGCGCTGGCAGTCCTTCGGGCTCGGCACGGCGATCGGCCTCGTTCCCTCCACGGTGCTCGCGGCTCTCCTGGGGGACGCGCTCAGCGATCTGGGCTCGACGCGGTCCCTCGTCGCGATCGGCGTCTGGTCGGTGCTGAGCGCTGTCGGCTTGTGGTGGGGGAGGCGGCTGGTGGTCCAAGCTCGCGAGAACGACAGCAAGGTGCTCGCGACCACGTGAAGCTCCGGTTGGCCACCCCGTCAAGCTACTATTCTTGTTAGTAGAATTTCGTGGACGAATCGGTGGTGTCTGTGCGAGACGTGGTGATCAGCACCTGGACAGGGTCGTGGCGTTGGCAGCGCGGCTTGCTCGGAGCGGCGTTGAGTGCCGCCGCGGTCGGCCTGCCGACCGACGTCATCGACAATCCGCTGTTCGCCCGCATGACGCCGGTGCGCTGGTGGGAATACCCCGTCCTGATGGCCACGGTTGTCCTAACCGGACTGTGGGCGGGTATCCGGCAGTGCGGTGACAACGCGGCTGGATCCGGGCGTGCGATCGGCAGTTCTTTGCTGAGTGCTCTCGCTGTGGGCTGCCCGGTGTGCAACAAGATCGCGGTGTCACTGCTAGGTGTCTCCGGCGCGCTGGGCATCTGGGCTCCGGTGCAGCCGATTCTCGCGGTCTTGTCGGTGCTCTTGCTGGCAACCGCTGTGGTCGTGCGTTGGCGACGGCGCGACTGCACCACCGAAACCTGTTCAACCGTCGGGGCCTAGTCAGCAACCTCAGGACGGGCAGGCGAACAGCATCACGGCCGTCAACAGGCCGGACGCCGCGACGGCGGGCATGACCATTGCCGCAGCTCCCGCGAACCCGCAGGACAGCAGCCTGCGGGCCGGTCCAGGCACGGTGCCCTGCCGCAGCCGCTCCAGCCGCAACTCCACCGCGTCCCGGCTCATCGCGAGCGCCGCGCCGGGTGCGCCGTGTCCTGACACCCGCACCAGCGCTACCCGCACGGCCTCTGCACCGTGAGCGCGCACAGCGGCAGTGTCGGCTGCCATCTCGACGAACTCGCGAATCGCGACCGCCGCCAGCTTGAAGAGAGGGAGGAACGGCAGCGTCGCCGCGATGACGTCGCCGATGGTGACCAGCAGGTGGTGGCGTCCGTCGAGGTGCGCCCGCTCGTGGGCCAGCACGGCGCCGACCTGGGCCGGGGTGAGGTGGCGGTGCAGTCCTTCGGTGGCGACGACGACGCCAGGCTTCCCGGCGAGACTGAACGCCAGGGGATCGTCGTGCTCCAGCCACAGCGTCGGGTGCGCGCCCGGTTCCCTGCGTGCCGCGATCCGCAGGACGTCGAGGTGCCGCCGGCCCTCCTCTGTCCGCCGGCGCGCGGTCTTGCGGCCCACCACGCCGACGCGGGCGAGCAGGCAGCTCAGCAGCGCGATGCCCACAACGCCGCCCAGTTCCTCGACATCCGGGGCGGTGCCGTGCCGCAGCGACTGCCAGCAGTTGTGCACGGCGGACACGAGCTCGAGACCGTGGCCGGGGACGAACAGCAGGACCATGGCCACGGCGGTCGTACCGATCACCGCGACGACGGAGGTGAGCCACGCCACCAGCGCCACCACCGGGTCCTCGATGCGTACCAGGTGGCGTGGAGCCAGCCAGCCGACCAGGAGGGACCCGAGCAACAGCGCCAGTGCGACCGTCATTTCCGGGAGGCCTTCCTCCGCAGTGCCTTGCGCAGCAGCTCGGACTCCTCGTCGGTGGCCGTCTGGGCGAAGTGCATCAGCGCGGCCTGCGGGTCACCGGAGGCGCTGAGCACCTCGCGGAGCGCGTTGGCGGCGGCTTCGGCTCGGCTGACCTGCGGTTCGTACCAGTAGGCCTTGCCTTCCCGCTCACGCTCGACCCAGGCTTTGCGGTGCAGGTTGTCCAGCACTGTCATCACCGTGGTGTAGGCGAGCGCCTTGCCCGTGTCGAGCCGTTCCAGCACCTGACGCACCCTGAGTGGTTCCCCGGCGTGCCACAGCACGTCCATCACCGCGGCTTCCAGCTCACCAAGTCCACGCATCCGCCCACCCTTTCAGTGCGCCAAGGGTACGCGACATCCTGTTCTCGACTCTCTTACTAAGCGCTATAGTAGGTTTCGTCGGCTTGGTAACCCCCAGTACCAAGCCGACCGGCGTGCCGCACTCCCCTTCGGTGGCGCGCCCGCGTCGGGCGAGCGGTGACCTCGTACTTTCCGTCCCGCTCGCCCGGCGCTCACGAGGTCAGGCGCTCTTCAGCAGCCCCTGCATCTCGGTGATTTCCTTCTGCTGGGCGTCGATGATGTCCTGGGCGAGCTTCTTGGCATCGGCGCTGCCGCCCTTGCTCAGCTCGGTCTTCGCCATCTCGACCGCACCCTCGTGGTGCTTGATCATCATTTCGAGCCACATCTTGTCGAACGCGGCACCCTTGGCCTGATCGAGCATCTTCATGTCTTCGGCGGTCATCATGCCGGACATGCCGGGCATCGAGCCGTGGTCCATGCCGGGCATCGAGGTGGACGCGGGCGCGCCCCAGGCCTTGAGCCACTCGTTCATCTTCGTGATCTCGGGGTCCTGCGCGGCCTCGACCTTCTTGGCGAGGTCGAGAACCTTCGGGTTCTGGCTGCGCGTGGGCACGAGCTTCGCCATGTCGATCGCCTGCTGGTGGTGCGGCACCATGCCCTGGGCGAACGCGATGTCGTCGGCGTTGTTGCCGGCGGCCTGACCGCTGGTGGGCGTAGCGGCGGTGGAGCTGTGGTTCATGCCCGCCATGTCGCTGTTACCGCTGCACCCGGCGAGGAGGGCGGCGGTGGCGGCGGCAGCGGCGATCCCGATCAAGGACTTCTTCATTCCGGATTCCTTCTCAGTACTTTGTGGATGGTGTGACTGCGGGGGACCGGGCAGATCACAACCTCAGCACGCACAAGGAACTCAGAAGATCTCGACCACCGATGGGTGGCGGGTGCTCGGGCGCTCGCGGCCACGCGGACGCCGAGGCCGTCCGCCCGACGGCCGGGACGAAGAAGGACAACAGCAGCCAGGCCAGTAGAAGCAGGGAGCCGAACGCGCAAAGGACCGCGACGCACAGGTGCAGCATGTCGTGCGCAGGGGCCGGAGCGGGCTCCTCAGGAGCCTGCTCGTGATGCGAGATCGCCTGCGTCATGCCGTGACCGGCTGACGTGTCGTCGCCCATGGCGACGTGGTGCATCCCGACTACGCCGAGAAACAGCACGCACAGCAGCAGCCACTGAGTGACCGTCCTGCGCGTGCTGTCCTCCATGCAACTACCGTACCTAGTAGATCCCATCACCGCGTTCTACGGGTGGGACACCCCGACCGGTTCAATTTGATGTGCGGTGTTCAACGCGCGCAGCCCCCAGGCACAGAGCGCGCCGATCGCGGCCAGGCCCAGCCACGGCAGCGCGGACACGCCCGCTGACCGTGCGAGGTCGAGCACGGTGCCGGTGAGCAGGTTGCCGACCATGATCCCGACCCCGACGATGGTGTTGTAGAGGCCGTAGTGCGTGGCGACGAGCCTGTCACCGGACAGGGTGACGATGGTGTCCATCTCGAACGGGAACACCACGATCGTGCCCAGCGCCAGCACTGCGGCGGACAGGACGAGCGGGACGTAGGCGAGCAGGCCGGTGCCGCTTGACGTGCCGGAGGTGAGCGCGGGCGGTACGAAGGCCGCCCCCAGCAGCACGAGGCCTGCCACGAGTGAACGGTCGCGTCCCCATTTCTCGCGAAACCAGGCGGTGATGCGCAGCTGACCGGCGATGGCCAGCACGCCCGACACGGCGAACAGGCCTGCGACCAGCGCCGTGCCTTCGACGCCGGGGCCGGCCAACCTTCGTGCTTCCAGCGGAAGCGCGAGGTACACCTGGAACGACAGCACGTACGAGCCGGTCATCACCAGCGAGAACAGGACGAAGCGGCGGTTGGCGAGCACACCGCGCCAGTCCTGCAAGACCGATGACCGCGCGGCCTCACGGCTGGGCGTCCTGGTGGGCAGTGACCTGATCTGCAGCACGGTCAGCACCGCGAAGACCACCGCGGCGACCAGGCAGGTCAGGGTGAACGTCACCCCGGTCAGCACCAGCCCGATGATCGGCCCGACCAGGATGCCGGTCTGGTAGAAGACGTTGAACAGCGCGAACGCCTCTACCCGCCGCGGTCCGGCGTCGTGCGCGACGTAAGCCCGCACCGCCGGGTTGAACAGCGCTCCGGCGAAACCCGTAGCCGCTGACGCGATCACCAGCGCGGGCAGGTTGTCGACGAAACCGAGCAGCGCGAAGCCCGCGGTCCGCAACGCGCAGCCGGCGACGATCAGCGGCTTGTAACCCAGGCGGTCCGCGAGCGTGCCGCCGATGAGGAACATGCCCTGCTGGGAGAAGTTCCGCACGCCGAGGACCAGACCCACCGCCCAACCGGCAAGCGCCAGCTGACCGGAAAGATGCAACGCCAGGTACGGCATCAACATGTAGAAGCCCACGTTGATCGTGAACTGGTTGAGCAGAAGCAGCTGCACCGGCCGGTCGAACGACCGGAACTGCCGGAAGGTGTTCGTCACGGGCGGCGTCCGATCGGATCGGTGACGGTGCGGCACCGCGTCCACTCGGTGACCTCGCGCTCGGTGCTGGTGCCGATCTCCGCGGGCTCGGTGGCCGGTGGCACTGCGAGCAGGTTGTTCGCCGCGCAGTAGGTGTCGTTGTAGATCGTGTCGAAGTAGCGATGGGGCCCGTCCGGGAACACCGTCGCGATGCGGACGTCCGGGTCGTGCGTGCGGGCCAGCCAGCTGGAGACCACGGCCACCGCACCGACGCTCCAGCCACCGCTGGCGTGGTGCCGTGCGGCGAGCGTGCGGCACGCCCACACCGATTCGGCGGGGTTGACCCAGTGGACCTCGTCGAACGCCGGGTAGTCGACGTTGAGCGGGAAGATGCTCGACCCCAGCCCGCGCATCAGGCGTGGCCGCGCTGGCTGGCCGAAGATCGTCGAGCCGACCGTGTCGACGCCGACCAGCCGCAGGTCCGGGAAGTACTCCCGCAGCACGCGGGACACCCCGGCGGAGTGCCCACCGGTGCCCACGGAGCAGACGAGTACGTCGATGCGTCCGAGCTGGGCGACGAGTTCCAGCGCTAACGACTCGTAGCCGGCGACGTTGTCGGGGTTGTTGTACTGATCAGGGCAGTAGGAGCCGGGAATCTCGGCGAGGAGTTGCTCGACGCGCTCCCGGCGCGCCTGCTGCCAGCCGCCGGTGGGGTGCGGTGCCGTGACGAGGTCGACGCGGGCGCCGTGCGCCTGCAGCATCTGCTGGACGATCGGCTCCATGCCGGGATCGGTGACCAGGGTGACCGGGTGGCCGTACACGATGCCGGCGAGCGCGAGGCCGAGGCCGAGCGTGCCGCTGGTCGACTCGACGATCGTCCCGCCGGGAGCGAGCTCGCCGCGTTCGCGGGCCTTGGCGACCATGTGCAGGGCGGGACGGTCCTTCATCCCGCCGGGGTTGAAGCCTTCGAGCTTGGCCCAGAAGCCGTGCGGCGTCAGGCCGGACAGGTCGTCGATCCACTGCACCGGAGTGTTGCCGACGACCGCAGCCGGGGTGTGGCAGCGAGGAGCGGTCGTCGATCCACTGCACCGGAGTGTTGCCGACGACCGCAGCCGGGGTGTGGCAGCGAGGAGCGGTCGACGAGGTGAGCATGCGTGCGGGAGGAACGGCCAGCGCACGCGGGCCGCTGTCGGTGATGAGCATGATGGTCCTCGGGTGTGGTGTGCCGGAACAGGTCAGCGGGCAGCACGAACTGGCGAAATCCCTGCAACAGCAAGGGCTTCGCGAGTTCGGCGTAGTGCCGATCAGTTCCGGGCGACGCTGAGGACGATCAGGAGCGCGCGACCGGGTCTGGGAGGGCCACCGGTGGACCTCCCAGGACCTGTGTGATGTTCTTCGAGAACCGGTGCATCAGGAACGCCGACGGACGGGCTCTGAACAGGCGCTAGTTGCGCGGTGCGGTCGTGCGTGCGCTGCAGTGCCTGGTCGAGCACGTCGTTGTGCGGTACCGGCGCGTCGTGGTGATGGCAGTGGTCTGCCGGACCGTGCGGGCTGACCAGCGGCGCTGCGGCGTGCGAGTGCTCGTCACCGTGCGTCGCGTGCAAGTCGGGCCAGCAGGCCGTTCGCAGGAGCAGGAACGACAGCAGCGCTAGCGCGGTGGTGAACGCCACCACGGCGATGCCACGCTGAGTCGTTGATCCGATCCGCACGGTTACCAACGTAGCGCGATCGTTGATCCGTGCGCAGTCGCTCGATCGTGTGTCCACTGTGGACCGCTGATCAGGGTCGATGGGAAGTATTTGCTGGTAATTCGATTGTTTGGTCACACTCGATGTTCTTTGGATGTCAACGGTCAAGTGGCAGGTGAAAGCACCTGCCTGCTGTCGAGCATGACCTCGGTCACCCGGCTTCCTACTAGCCTGGCTAGTAGACAACCGCGTGATGTTCCCGTAATTTGCGCCAAGGCATTCGGGGGGAGGCCATGTTCCCTATGACGGAGGTAGTCGCGACGTGATGTCGCAACGAAGCAAGCGCGGTTTCCGAGGTGCGGTGGTGGCTGCCACCGTGCTCGCTGTGGCGGGCACGACGCCAGGGCCTGCCGGCGCTCAGCCGGCTGCAGATCCGGTCGAGCAGTACGAGCAGCTGAGCGGACAGGCCGAGAAGCTCAACGACGATGTGCTCAAGGCCCAGGAGAATCTGGACGCCAAGAAGGGCGAGCTGGATCGGGCCGGCGCTGATCTGAAGGCGGCGCAGGATGCCCAGGAGCAGTTGCGCGGCCGGGTTGACGTCCTGACCGAGGCGACGTTCCAGGGAGCGCGGTTCAACGGGGTGTCCGCGCTGCTCGTCAGCGATTCTCAGCAGGACTTCCTCAACCGCATGTCCGCGATCAACCTGTTGGCGAGCGACAACGCCGAGGCGCTCGACAATCTCGCCGCCGCCGTCGGCAAGGCGGACGAGGCACGGCAACGTGCACAGCAGGCGACCGACGAGGCCGCCAAGCACGCTGATGAGCTCAAGCAGCGCAAGTCCGAACTGGACGGCCGGGTCAACGAACTGCGCAAGGCGATGAACAACCTCAGCGCGTCGCAGAAGTCGTCTTTGGGGCTCGGTCAGGTCAAGGACACGGGCACTTATCTCGGGCCGCCCGGTGCGGCGAACACGGCGCTGCAGACCGCCCTGTCGAAGCGGGGCTCCCAGTACCAGTGGGGCGGGAACGGGCCGAACGCCTTCGACTGCTCCGGCCTGACCAAGTTCGCCTATGCCGCGGCCGGTGTCACCATCCCGCGTGTGGCGGTGGACCGGTACCGGGTCGGCAGGCCAGTGGCGCAGAACGAGCTCCAGCCAGGCGACCTCGTGTTCTACGACGACGGCACCGGCAACCCCGCCGCGATCCACCACGTGGCCATGTACGTCGGCGAAGGCAAGATGGTCGACGCTCCCACCGAAGGCCAGCTCGTGGACGTCCGGCCCATTCGCGGTGACGGCCACTACATCGGCGCGCGGCGGATCGTCGGCTGACCGATGCCAACGCATGCCAGAGCCGCACGTCCGCGGCTGTCAGCTCACCTCGTCATCGCCGGCGTCGCCGCGGGCGCCGCGGTCTCGGCTTTTCAGTTCGACGCCGGTGCACCGGTGGCGTCGCCACGTGTCGACGACGGTGTCCGGCTCGCTGCCAGCATGTCCGGAGCACAGGGTGGACAGGGCGGGGACACTGCCGCGCCGCGACTGCTGCTGGCACCCCGTCCCGGGCACGACGAGCTCGAACAGATGACCACGAGCATGCGCCTCACCGCGCAGCGGGAAGCCGATGCGGAGGCCCGGCGCAAGGCCGAGTACGAGGCCGAACAGGCGCGGAAGATCAAGGTGTTCGCCCCCACGGCCGGCACGATCACGTCGAACTTCGGCCCACGCTGGGGAACAACGCACTACGGCCTGGACATCGCCAACCGGATCGGCACGCCGATCCAGTCCGTCATGGACGGTGTCGTGCTGGAAGCCGGGCCCGCCAGCGGGTTCGGACTGTGGGTCCGGGTGCAGCACACCGATGGCACGATGGCGATCTACGGCCACATCAACAGCTATGCGGTCCGCGAAGGCCAGCGGGTGAGCGCCGGCCAGGTCATCGCGGCGATGGGCAACCGCGGCATCTCGACCGGCTCGCACCTGCACTTCGAGCTGTGGGACAAGACCGGCCGCAAGGTCGATCCGCTGGCATGGTTGCAGGGCAAAGGAGTGCAGATCTGATGGGCCCGGCAAAGGCGTTGGCGACCAGTCTGCCGCTGCTGCTCCTCGTGGCGTGTTCGGGCGCTCAGCCTTCTTCCTCGCCAACTCCTACAGGGATGCAGGGGGAGGCGCCGGCCACGCTGGCGCACGTGCACGGGCTCGGAGTCGATCCCGCGGACGGCACTCTCTATGCGGCGAGCCACTTCGGTGTGTTCAAGCTGGTCGCCGGTCGCGATCCTGAACGGGTCGGCGAGCGTGCGCAGGACACCATGGGATTCGCCGTCGTGGGGCCGAACCATTTCCTCGGCAGCGGACATCCTGATCGGCGTGAAGCGTCCTCACCGCCACATCTGGGTCTGATCGAGAGCACGGACGCGGGAGAGACCTGGCGCACGCTGTCGCTCGAAGGTGCGGCGGACTTCCACGCCCTGCAGACGAAGCACAGCCGGGTGTACGGCTACAACAGTCAGAACGGCCAGCTGATGGTCAGCGAGGATCTGCAGAACTGGGACATCCGCGCGCGGGTTCCCATTGTGGACTTCGCCGTCAGTCCGGACAGTCCGGACGTTCTTCTCGCGACCACAGAACAAGGTGTCGTTCGCAGCACGGACGGCGGCCGCACCTTCTCGTCGGTGGCCGGCAGTCCGCGACTACTCCTGCTCGACTGGCCCGCGGCGGGCACCGTCACGGGTGTGGCACCCGACGGAACCGTGCAGGTGAGCCGGGACTCCGCGGCGACCTGGACCGCGGGTGGCCGGGTGACGGGCTCGCCCGGCGCGCTCGCCACGAACGGCGAGGCGGAGGTGTTCGTCGCGACGGAGTCCGCGATCCACGCGTCCACCGACGGCGGCAAGACCTTCACGGTCCGCCAGCCACTGAGATGAACTATCGCAAGTAGTAGGCAACAGCACATTCTTGGCGAATACCGCTCGTCGCATTGGCGGTGTGGCGACTTGGCATGTTCGAGGAGTGCTGGGCACGCGGGCCGTAACGCTTCCTGTAGACGTCCTCGCAGCTTTCTCGACCTTCTCGCTTGATACGGGTACCCCCTAGGGGTATGGTTCGACGCGAGCTGAAGGAGGAAGAAAATGAACCACGGCGCCGCACCTGCGAGCCTCACCAAACTTGCTGTCTCCGCCACGCTGCACTGCCTCGCCGGCTGCGCGATCGGCGAGGTGCTCGGCATGGTGATCGGTACCGCGCTGGGCTGGTCCAACCTCTCCACGATCGTGCTGGCTGTCGCGCTCGCGTTCGTGTTCGGCTACGCGCTGACCATCCGTCCCGTGCTCAAGTCGGGTCTGCCGCTGAAGAAGGCGATCGGCGTGGCGCTGGCCGCGGACACCGTCTCGATCGCCGTGATGGAAATCGTCGACAACGGCGTCATGCTCGTGGTGCCCGGCGCGATGGAGGCAGGCCTGAACAGCTGGCTCTTCTGGACGGCACTGGCGTTCTCGCTGGCTATCGCCTTCGTGGTGACGGTGCCTGTCAACCGGTGGCTGATCTCGCGCGGCAGGGGGCACGCAGTCGTGCACCAGTACCACGGCGGTCACGAGGGTCACCACGACCACCACTGACGTTGTCGCTGGAGCCGGGTGAGTTCGGCTCCAGCATCATCTGAACCCACAAATGTTCTGACTGTGGCACACGTGTGCCGGTCAGATACCCCCTACCGGTATGGAGTATTGAAATGTCAGGTGTAGAGCAAGTGACTCGTCGGCGGTGGTGGTGGGCCTTGGCGCTCATTGCGGCCGCCCAGTTCATGGTCATCATGGACACGTCGATCATCGGGGTGGCCCTTCCGCGGATTCAGTCCGATCTCGGGTTCTCGCAGGAGAACCTCTCGTGGGTGTTCAACGCCTACGTCGTCGCTTTCGGTGGCTTGTTGTTGCTCGGCGGCAGGTTGTCCGACCTGCTCGGGGCCCGCCGGATGTTCGCCACCGGCTGGCTGGTCCTGCTGGTCGGCTCCGCGGTCGCCGGTGCAGCGGGGGAGGTGTGGGTCGAGCTCGCCGGCCGTGCGCTGCAGGGCGCTGGAGCGGCACTGATCGCGCCGTCCGCGCTGACGCTGCTGATGATGTTGTTCGGTGGGGAGCCGAAGGAGTTGGGCAAAGCTCTCGCTCTTTACGGTGCGGCAGCTCCCGCAGGCGGCACGGCCGGTGTCTTCCTCGGCGGCGTGATCACCGAGTACCTGAGCTGGCCATGGGTGTTCTACATCAACATCCCGATCGCCGTGATCGCCCTCGCCGCGATTCCGGCTCTGATGCCCGCGGGTGCCGCTCAGCGCGGCTCGACCGACCTCCTCGGTGCGGTCACCGTGACCGCAGGCTTGGCTGTTGCGGTGTACGCGATCGTGCGTGCTCCGGAAGCTGGTTGGGGTTCGGTCGAGACGATCGTGGCTCTGATCGTCGCCTTGGCACTGCTCGGGACGTTCCTGGTCGTGCAGGCCAAGCGTCGCGAACCGCTGGTGCGGCTCGGGATCTTCCGCACGCCGAACCTCGGCGCGGCAAACCTCGCGCAGCTTCTGCTCGGTGGCGCCTGGATTCCGATGTGGTTCTTCCTGAACCTCTACCTGCAGCAGGTGCTCGGCCTGGGCGCGTTCGCCAGCGGCTCGGCGTTGCTGCCGATGACGACGATCATCATGGTGCTGATGGTGGCCGTCGCGCCGCGGCTGACCGCGCGTTTCGGTGCCAAGCCGATGGTCGTGACCGGGCTCGCGGTCCTCGCCGCCGGGCTCGGCTGGCTGGCGCTGGTGCGGCCGGACGGCAACTACTGGGTCGACGTGCTGCCCGCGTCCCTGATGGCTGCGACCGGCATGGCGCTCGCGTTCATCCCGTCGCTCGGTACCGCGATCTCCAGCGCGCGTCCCGAGGAAGGCGGTCTCGCGTCGGGCATCGTCAACACCAGCTACCAGATCGGCTCCGCGCTCGGCTTGGCGGCGATGGCCGCGGTGGCGGCCTCGTTCGCCGACCTGACCGACGGCATCTCGGCCGCGTTCATCGGTGCCACCGGCATCGCTGTCCTCGGCGCGCTCCTCGCCGCGGCAACCTTGCGCGGCGCCCGCTCGGCCTCGGTCGACCGGGAGTCCGTCACCGTCTGATCCGCTCCGACGGCGCCCACCCACGACGGTGGGCGCCGTCGCCGTTCGCACGATTCGGAGAAACCCATGCGACGCCTTGAGCCACTTACCGCCGATGACGCGCCCGAGAAGTCCCGTGAGCTGCTCGCCGAGATCATCGGCCGCCGCGGGGCCGTCGGCGACATGATCAGCACGATGGCCCACTCGCCCGCGTTGCTGGAGGGCTACCTCGCGTTCTCGCGCGCGATGAAGCGCATCAAGCTGCCACGGGCGCTCAGCGAGAAGATCTCGCTGGCCGTGCAGGAATGGCTCGGCTGCGCCACCTGCCTGGCCGCGCACACCGACGCGGCCAGGGCGGCTGGCGTCAGCGAGGCCGACATCTCCTTGGCCCGCCAAGGAGTGTCCGTCGATCCACGCGAGATCGCCCTCATCGGATTCGCAGTGCGTGTGCTCGCCGAGCCGTCCGGACTGTCCGATGTGGACATCGAGGAACTCCGCTCACACGGATGGACCGACCGCGCGATCGCCGACGTCGTCGGGTTGGTCAGCCTGAACGCGCTGACGGGCTCGTTCAATCTGGTCGCGGGGGTCTGACGATAAGTCGAACACCGATGTTCGACTTATGCGCTCCGGCGACGTAGCCTTAAGTCAAACAGTGATGTTCGACTTAAGGGGTTGGCTGTGCGAACGAAGTGGTGGGCCTTGGTGCTGCTGTGCCTGGCCCAGTTCATGGTGATTCTCGACGTGACGGTCGTGAACGTGGCGCTGCCGGTCATCGCCACCGACCTTGGCCTGGACCGGGCCGCGCTGACGTGGGTGGTCACGGCCTACACGCTGTGCTTCGGCGGCCTGATGCTGCTCGGCGGCAGGCTCGCCGATGTCGTGGGCAGGCGGCGGGTGTTCCTCATCGGGCTGGTGGTGTTCACCGCCGCCTCACTCGCTTCCGGGCTCGCCGCAGACGGGTTCGCGCTGGTGGTGGCGCGAGGCGCTCAGGGTGTCGGCGCCGCGTTGCTGTCACCGGCCGCGTTGTCGATCGTGACGACGACGTTCCACGGTCCCGAGCGCAACCGCGCACTCGGAGTGTGGGCGGCGATCGGCGGCGCGGGCGCTGCGGTGGGCGTGCTGCTCGGCGGCCTGTTCACCGCCGGACCAGGCTGGAAGTGGGTGTTCTTCATCAACGTGCCGGTCGGCCTCTTCGTCGCCGTGGCACTGCCGAAGCTGGTTCCGTCCGGCCGCGGTGACCGGACGGGCACGGTCGATCTGCCGGGCGCGCTGACCGCGGTGGCGGCGATGGGAGCGTTGATCTATGGCCTGGTGCGAGCCGGTGACACCGGATGGGGCGGCGGCAGCACGCCGTTCTTCCTCGCTGCCGGGCTCGGCCTGCTCGTCGTGTTCGTCCTCGTCGAGCGCCGGACCGCCCAGCCGCTGGTGCGGCTGGAGCTGTTGACCCGGCGTCCCGTGGTGGCTGGCAACATCGTGATGCTGGCCGCGTCCGGCCTCCTGCTCGCGAACTTCTTCCTCAACTCCCAGTATCTCCAGCACGTGCTGCGCCTGGACGCCCTGCAGACCGGCTTGATTTTCCTGCCAGTGGCACTGGTGATCGGCCTGGGCACGCATCTCGGCGTGCGAGCCCTCGGCCGGTTCGGCGGGCGACCGGTCGTGGTGATCGGATTCGGTCTCGCGGCCGTGGGCGCGGTGCTGCTGTCGCAGGTGCCCGCCTCCGGCAATGCACTGGTCGCGGTGCTGCCAGGCTTCCTGATCTCAGGCCTGGGACTCGGTGCCACGTTCGTCACAGCGACCACGACGGCCATGGCCCACGTCGACCCGCACGACGCGGGCACGACTTCAGGCCTGATCAACACCGGCCACGAACTCGGCGCCACGCTCGGCATCGCGTTCGTGTCCACTGTCGCCGCGCAGAGCCTGGCTGGCGGCGCCGCCAGCGGCTTCAACGGCGCGTTCACCGCGACCGCGATCCTGGCAGCGGTCGTCGCGATCATCGTGCCGTGGCTGGTGCCCGCAGGCCGCGCGTCCCTTCCCGACGGCCCGGTCTTCGCACACTGATTAGGCTTGCGAAGGTGACCGGCACGGAGACCAAGCGGCGCGCCGACGCCGAACGCAGCATCGCCGCCATCCTCGACGCCGCCTCGACGTGCTTCATCGAGGAACCGCAAGCGAGCATGGCGGCGATCGCCCGCGCCGCCGGCGTCGGCCGGGTCACGCTCTACGCCCACTTCCCGTCACGCGACGTGCTGCTGGAAGCGGTGCTCGACCGCACGATCGCCAAAGCAGGCGAGGTCATGCGGCAGGCAGTGCCCGACGAAGGCCCCGCGGCCGAGGCGTTCCGCCGCTTGCTGCGCTCCGCGTGGCACGAGCTCGACCAGCATCGGCAGCTGTTCGACCTGGCCCAGCGCGAGCTGGGCTCGGTTCGGCTGCGCGAGCGGCACCGCGAGGTCGTGGACCACGTCGAGGGTCTCCTGGAGCGCGGTAGGCGGGAAGGTGTGTTCCGTACCGACCTGCCGTTGAGCTGGCTCGTTACGACCGTCTACAGCCTTCTGCACGCGGCCGCCGAAGACGTCAACGCCGGTCAGCTGCGCGCGGACGAAGCGCCGGGCGTCCTGGAAGCCACTCTGCTGCCCGCCTTGGCGCCGTAGGGCGTCACACCCCGCGGCTTGTAGACCGCCAGCACCATCGCGACCACCAGCACCACGAGCGCTCCACCCGAGTGCAACAAAAACGTTGGGGTCCGCAGCGGTCCGATGTCCGCGCCAGGATCCGCCGCGATGCCGGCGAACTGCTCGACCGTCCGCGTGTACATGAGCAGAACCGCCGTGGCGAAGACGTTCAGCACCAGCTTGAAGATCACCCAGTAGTGCCTGAACAGGCCCCACGTGCTGCCGAGCGACGACACCAGCCCGGTCAGCAGCGACGCGACCGCGAACGGCACCACGACGTACCAGACAACCGGCTCCGCCACGAGGTAAGCGGCGCGGACGAGCTGGTCGTCCCGTGCGGTCACGCCGACGACGCTCAGTGCGAGGAACGTGAGAACGGCGCCGAACCAGCCCACCGAAGCCGCGATGTGCGCGATCAGCGCGAGTTTGCGGACCCGTGGTCTCATCGATGCATTCCGGGGCCGTGCTCGATCGGAAGTGCGAGCACGATCAGGACAACGACGATCACGACGGCAATGACGATCCCCGTGATCTTCACCCAGCGCGGTGTATCAGACATGGGCTGAGTTTACGAGACACTGTGTCTTTTGCAAGACATGATGTCTCGATCCCGTAGGATGGGTTCGTGCCGAAGCTCTGGAACGAGACGATCGAGACGCACCGCCGCGAGGTGCGCCACGCGATCCTGAGCACCACTGCCGCTCTGGTGTCCGAACGCGGCCTGCTCAACGTGACGATGTCGCAGATCGCGGAGCAGGCCGGCATCGGCCGCGCCACCCTCTACAAGTACTTCCCGGACGTCGAAGCGATCCTCCTCGCCTGGCATGCGGAGCAGATCGCCCATCACCTGCACCATCTGGTGGCGGCTCGTGACCGCGAGACGGAGCCGGGCAAGCGCCTCGAGGTCGTTCTCGAAGCATTCGCCGAGATCTCGCACCGGTCACGGGGGCACTTCGACACGGATCTCGTGGCGTTCCTGCATCGGGATGAGCAGGTCGCCAGAGCGCAGGTGCAGGTACGCGACATGATCCGTGACCTGCTGGCTGAAACGGCGAAGGCCGGGGACATTCGCGCGGACGTCGAGCCGGCCGAGCTCGCGGCCTACTGCGTCCACGCGCTCACTGCAGCGGGAACGTTGTCCACCAAGGCCGCCGTGCGGAGACTCGTCGCGGTGACGCTCTCGGCCTTGCGCGTGGCGGTCTGACAGCGGGCACGACACCCAGCGAACGTCCAGTCACCTTCTCCTGTGCGGTGCGTTGGCGAGCAGGCCGGCATCGGTCAGCGCGAGTCCGAGCGTCTGCCGGATGCGCTCGTCGTTCTCCACGGGCAGCACACGATAGTTCATGTCCTTCGTGTCCATGCTCCCTCAGCGGGCCGGTGCCATCAGGCCCGGCACTATCGCCGCATTGGGGCGCAAACGCGCTGCGGCCACGACTCCGCCGCGAGGACCTGGCCGATGACCTGCATCGGTCGACACCACCGCCCGCAACGCTGTTCATCACTCAGCCCAATGCTGGGCGGCCAACATGGTCGCGCTGCGTCAATGCGACGGCCGCTCGTTGCCTTCCTCGGTCAGAAGCCGCAGCCCTCCGCTGACCACTCGTCCGCCTTCGGGTTGCTGCGGTCCGTGCGTATGACCTTCACCTGGATGCACAAGGTTCCGGGTGCGAACAGTTCGAGCGACGGTGTGTCTGTGGTGCCGGTCTTCAGGTCGTCGTTGGTGCGCCAGGCGAATGTGTCGGTGGCCAATGGGGCGTCATAGGTCCAGGCGAAGCGAAGTGTGTCCGGGCCGACACGGGTGACCGTGACGGCCGGGCGGCTGGGCAGCCCGGTCTCACCGCCGGCGTTGCGTGGCTGCACGGCCTTGTCAGGTTGCGTCGCGGGTGTCAAGGAGTTGTTGCGGGGCAACAGGATCACGCTGGTGACGACGATTGCCACCGCGACCGCGCCCACCGTCGCGTACGCCGGCCAGCGCGTCCGCTTGCGGGTGCCGTGTTCGACAGCGGCGACGTTCGTTGCTTGCGACGGTGTTTTCGTGGTGCCCTGTCCGAGTTGGATGGCCCGCAGCCGGGCTGCGAACTTTTTTGCGGACGCGGGACGCGCGGCTGGGTTCGTCGCCATTGCCTGGTGCAGCAACTCGTCCAGCGACCGTAGTGCTGTTGGGCGGTTGTTGCCGTGCGGTGCGACGAACGGCGACTGTCCAGTGAGGAGGTGCCGCAACGTCGCGCCGAGCGAGAAGATGTCGGTGGCGGGGCTGTGGTGGCCGTCGCGCAGCACTTCGGGCGCCGTCCAGGGGAACGAGTCCCTGCCGTGGACGCCGAACTCGGTCAGCACCGGGTCGCCGTGTTCGTCCAGCAGGATGTTGGCGGGCTTGATGTTGCGGTGCGTGACGCCCACCTCGTGTGCTGCCTGCAGCGCGTCCGCGACCTGGATGCCGATCTCCAGCACGCGGGCTGCGGGCAGCGGCGCGGCAGTGCTCAGGTCGCCGCTGGGATAGTGGTTCATCACCAGGTACACCAGACCGAAGCGCGTCCTGCCCGCGCGGTGCACGGTCACGATGCCGGGATGCCCGAGCGACACCACCGCTTTGAGCTCGGCGGTGCGCGGCGGGTCTTCGAGCACTTTCACCGCGACCTCGCGGTCGCCGCGGAGATCGCGGTACAGACGCATGTTCCTGCTGAGCGGCCGGATGTACCGGAAGCCGGGGATCTCCGGTAGGTCCTGTGTCATTCGTCCCCTCGTTTGCCGACGGACGGGCGGTGGGCTGACGGTGAGAGCACGTCCTGCGATGGGCGCTCGGTCAGGTCGATCACAGTCAGATCTTGAAGTGTGAAGGAGAGCAACCGGAAGAGGGCCAGACGAACTCCCCGGTGGTCTATGCCGAATATGCATACGCGGCCACGTAGCCCAGGGAGACGGCGTCGGCGCGTTGACGGCGGCGAGACTCCGGTCGGCATGACGCGCCCATTTGGAGTAGCGAGTTGATCTGCTCGGCGGGTTAGAGCTGAGGCGGTTTGCTGCCAAACTGCCAGCGGCCGAGCCCATCAAGATCGACGCGTCGCCGCCGGACCGTTGATCGACAGCTTGAGGAAATCAGAGTGTCCCAACTCAATTATCCGGGAGCGTTGCGGCGCTTCTGGTGGCGGAGCACCCCCGGCGGGCGTCTGGGCATCGCGTGTTCGAGCGTGGTGTTGAGCCTGATCGCGACGGGTTTCGCAGTGGCAGACACCCCGACGTCAACACCGGACCAAGGCGCCCGGTCCACACCGACCGCCACGCCGAGACCCGGCGATTCTCAAGTCGTGGTGCAAGCGGTGTCCGCTGTGGACCTCTTCAACGGTCTCGACGCGACGACCAGTGAACTCGTCCGGGTGCGCGTCACGGGTATCCGCTCGACCGGGCCCTGCTGGGCGCACGACGAGCTCGCCTTCGCGCGCACCACGCTCAACGGTAGGCAGGTGCGGCTCCTTGATGACGGCCGCGGTGCACGCGATCCCGAGGGACGGCTGCTGGTGAAGGTGCTGCTGCCGACCGGGCAGGACTACGCGGAGACCGCCGCGGCCGCCGGAGCGGCTGTGCCGGACACCGGATCGAACGCGCAGCTCACCTCGGCCGAGTCCGAGGCCCGGCAGCAGCGCCGCGGCGTGTGGGCGAGCACGTGCGTGCCCAGCGTTTCCGGGAGTAGCCAACCACCACCATCCTCCGCCACCGACAAGCCAACCGAGTCCAGCACGTCCATGGCGCGGCCGACCGCACCGGTGGTGGTGCCGCCGCAGCCGACGGTCACCACGACACCGCAGCCGCAGCCGCCGGACGACATCCAGCGGGGTGTGGAGATGGGAGCGCCGTGTTCGCCCGAAGGGGCACACGGAGTCACGGCCAAGGGACAGGACGTCACGTGCCAGCGCAAGGGGAAGGACGTGCGATGGACGAAGGCGTGAAGGTCGACCTGTTCGGCAACTCGACGCCGGCCGAGGTCTCGTCGCAGGGGCCGGCCGCGCGCGGTCTGCTCGACGACGGACTCGTGCGCACCACCGGGTGGCTCCAGCTCGGGACCCACGCGGTCAGCTCCGAGGTCTTTTGCGCGCTGGTCTTCCTGTTGCACGGCCTGGTGATCGCGATCGCGCTGGTGCCGGTGAACCCGGTGCTCGCCGGGCTGACGGTGCTGGCCGCGCCGCCGTGCGGCTGGGCGCTGTGGCGCCTGGTCACCACCCGTCTGCTGCCCGCGTCCAGAACGCGCGAGGCCGGCACGGTCGAGGCGCGGGATCTGGTTGCGGGTTCCTGCGTGCGCTTCCACGGGTCGGTCGGCCCCGTCGGCGAGGTCGCTGCGGTCACGTCCAGCGGTGATGAGGAGGTGGCCGTCCGGTTTGCGGGTGGGCTGAGGAGGGCCTGGCCCGCCGATCACCCGGTGCACGTCGTCGAGCTGCTGGACTGAGCCCACTGCCACAGGTTCGTCTGCGGGGAGAGGCTGAAGAGTGCGTTCGTCGTGGTGCGGTCGCGCGACGCTGGTCGGCCGGGAACAGGAGCTGACTGAGCTCTGCACGGGCCTGCGGGCCGTCGAGGCTGGTGGCGCCGACGCGGTGCTGCTGGACGGTCCAGCGGGAATCGGAAAGTCGCGGTTGCTCGTCGAGGTCGTCGATCTGGCGCGGCGCGACGGGTTCCGTGTTCTCGTGGCGCGTGCGTCCGCGGCGGAGCGGAGCTTCGCGTTCGGTGTGGCGGGCCAGCTCCTCGAACCGCTGCTGCTGTCCCTGCCGGCCGCCCAGCGCGACGAGGTGCTCGCCGGACCCGCCGCGCTCGCCTCTCAGGTGCTGAACCTGGCAGTGCCGGGCGAGGCGCGTGCGGAACGCTCATTGGACGCCTACGCCGCACTACACGCGCTGTACCGGCTCGTGGCTGCTCTCTCGACGCGTCAGCCGGTGCTCGTGGCTGTGGACGACGTCGAGCAGGCCGACGCGCCTTCACTGCGCTGGCTGGCGTATCTGGTGCGGCGGCTCGGTTCCGTCCGGGTCGCGGTGGTGATGACCCAGTGCACCGGAACCCGAGGTGGCCGATCCTCGGGTGGTCGCTGGTCCGCACGTTGGGGGTCCGGCAACAGCCAGGCGGCCTGCTGCTTGACTTGGGCGACGTTCCCGGCGAGAAGGCCGCTGGTGGTGGGGTCCACCATCCTGCCGGACTCGGCCGTCGGCAGCTTCCACCATCCTGAGCAGCCTTTGACACAGGGGTGACTCATCTGCGCCAACACCATTCCGCCGTCGGGGTGCGGGACGGGTTGCTGCGAGGTCATCTCACCGGTGCCCTCGCAGAGGTCGCATTGGCTGGCAGGATCAACGCGGGCCAACCTTGCCCCAAAGGTGCGCCCCCAGACAAGACGACCCGTCACCAGAAGGAGTGAGGTATGGGCCAGCTGCGGTGTGATCACCTCAGTGACGGGTCCTCGCGAACACGTCGTCCTCACCTTCCGCAAAGGTCACCCGGGAGGCTTCAAGGCGAGATGCGGGTGGTGGCGGTGCCGGTGAACGTGAGGCCATAGGCGGTCTCGACGATCAGCGGCCTGTCAGCGGCCGTCACGACAGACTTGAGCCGTGCCGAGGAAATCATTGATCGCCGGCCAAGAGCCGGGGTCGCACGCCTGAGGCTGTGGCGTGAGGATGGTACGGCGATCTGCCCAATCCATGGCACCTTCATGTTGTGCACCAGCGCTTCGAAGATCGGCGTGTTCACGCAGACACGTCTCTGGGGCAGGTGGCAACTTGAGCGATCCTCCATTGTGGACCACTCGACCTCGATGAGCTCGCCATCGAACACTGCGGGGCAATGCGCTACGTCGTGCTGGACATCTTCTCCCGCTACGTCACCGGCTGGCTGGTCGCGGCCGCGGAGGACGCCGTGGTGGCGAGGGACTTCCTCGCCGATGCCATCGCCCGCAACGGCGCCAAGCCACACACGATCCACGCCGACCGGGGCGGCGCGATGGTCTCCAAGCCGGTCTCTGAGCTCCTCGTGGACCTCGGCGTTCTGCGGTCCCACTCCCGGCCCCGCACCTCGAACGACAATCCCTACTCCGAAACCCAGTTCAAGACGATGAAGTACATGCCCGACTTTCCTGACCGGTTCGGGTCTCTGGAAGACGCCCGCGCGTTCTGCGCGGAATTCTTCCTCGCCTACAACCACGAACACCGCCACTCCGGCATCGGGATGCACACCCCCGCGTCCGTCCACTTCGGAACCGCCGAACAGATCCGCGCCCAACGACAGACCACCCTCGATCGCGCCCACGCCCTGCACCCGCAACGCTTCACGCGTCGGCCCCGGCCGCCACGGCTGACCGAGACAGCCTGGATCAACCAGCCCGTCGGCCAACCAGAACCGGCCCTCTAACCACAACCTGTCTCATTTGACTTGACAACTACCGCCGAAGGGGCAGGTTGACCTGATCGCGGGGAACGGCGACGGCTTGACGGCCTCTCAAGCTTCTGTTCCGCTGCGGCCAGGTGAGATGCACGTCCCGAACTTGCCGAAGGTTCACGCCGAACTTAACGGTCTCTTGTACGCGAAGGTGAACGGCTACAAGTACATTGCCGGTGGCACATCGAGGAACGTGTGTAACAACTGTGCGAAGTCGCTCCGCGAAGGAGGTGGCAGGATGATGGGCCTCGTGTATGCCGGAAATGGCAAAAAGACGACGCGGCAGAGGAGCTTCGAATGGCCATCGTGAGCACGGAAGTGGCCGAGCGACTGAGGAGCGGCACTTTCGCCGCGCTTGCTGTATTCACGGCGAGCTGCGCCGAGCGGATGGCTCAGCTCTTCACCGGGTTGCGCGGGGACGACGCAGAGCGTGCAGCCGACATCGCTACGTTCCTGGCGATCTTGGATGAGCTCTGGGACGCAGATCTGCCAGCTACCGGGTTCCTCTCGCGTGTGGGGGAACTCGAGGGGTTCGACGAGTTGGACAGGACGGCAGATGAGGAGCCGCTGTCCGAGATCGATGACATCTACTCCTTCAACTCGGTGCTCTGTATGCGCTACGCCGCTCTGTATCGCGCCACTCAAGACCCTGAGGAGGCGGTGTGCTCACGTGAGCCTGTCAGGGCTCTGGCAGTTGGACCGCAACATCTCACTGCCAGGGCACTTCGAATCAGAGCGCGAGTATCAGCAGCGTGTTGTACTCGGCGACTTCACATCACCGTCGGAGATGCGAGCGATTGATCGGGCAGTTGCCCACGAGCGTCTTCTCGTTGTGCGGTCGCGACTCTGAGATGGGCATTGCTGTCCGACTACATCCGGCGCAGCGTGCTGTCTTCCTTGGTTCTCACACTGAACGCGCTGGAGTGAACCCGGAGCAGCACCAACGGCGGAACGGCATCGAACTGCGTGCAACTAGCTGCACTAAACTGCAGCTAGTTGCGTTGGACTGTTGAGATTCTATTGTGTGTGCAGGTGGAGGTCCCTCATGGACCAAACTGGCGGTCTGTGGATCAGAGGCTCAAGCTCTCGGCGGCTCCGAGAAGGAGTGGATATTGGGTCTGCAAACAACTGCGGTTAACTTACTTGACCAGTCGCCAACTACGTCCAACTGCATCGAATGTCGTGTTTCTGCAGGTCAAGCGATCGTGAACCCGTATCTGGGGGTCAAGGGGTCGCAGGTTCAAATCCTGTCGGCCCGACGGTCTGTATCAGCCCGCTGGTTCTGGGTGAAAGCTCAGGTCGGCGGGCTTTTTCGTGTGCTCGGAACGATCTTGCGCTGATCATCAACTTCATGATCAACAGGCGGATGAAGGAGTGAATCCAGGCAGCCGGGGGTGAGGTGTTCGCGGTCCGCGCGCGGCTGGGCACACCCGATGGCGCGGACGCGCTGTTCGCCGAGCTGGCCGGCGGGCCGCTCGACATCGTCGTGAACAACGCGGGAGGCGGCGGCCACGGTGGCACGATCGAGCAGACCACGACCGAGCAGTTCGGCGACCTGTTCGCCGTCAACGTCGCCGCCCCGTTCTTCATCCTCCAGCGCGCCCTGCCGCTGCTGCGCGACCGCGGCCGGATCATCAACATCTCTTCTTGCGCGCCACGGGTGGCGGCGCCGCAGCAGGTCGCCTACGCCATGACCAAGGGGGCCATGGAGGTGCTGAGCAAGACCTTGGCCGTCCAGTTAGGACCACGCGGCATCACGGTGAACTCGGTCGCCCCCGGCGCGACCGACACCGCGTACCTGCGCGACCACCCCGAAATCAGGGCGGGGATCAGTGCCATCACCGCACTCGGCCGTGTCGGCCAGCCGTCCGACATCGCCGACGTGGTCGCCTTCCTCGCCTCCGACGACGCCCGCTGGATCACCGGCACCGTCATCGACGCCAGCGGTGGCACGTTCCTCAGCTCCGCCACCGGACGGTGACCGGCGCCGCGAGGTCCGGTCAACGGGTGTCCACATCGGACACCAGAGTGACCCGCGCGAGAAGTGACCGGCGTGCTCGAAGTCGCGGCCGTCAGTGGGGCGGTCGCTCGCCGGGGTCGACGTGGGCGAGCAGGGTTTGCAGCCTGTGGCGTTGGGCGGGGGTGAGGCGGCTGATGAGTTCGGCTTCCAGGCGAGGGATGTGTGCTTCGAGCCCGGCGCGCAGTGCCTGTTCGCCTGCCGCTGTCAGGGCGACTTGGAAGGCTCGGCCGTCTTCCGGATCGCGGGTCCGGTGGATCATGCCCTTGTCCTCCAGGCGGGCGACGAGCTTGGTGGTGCCGGCCGAGCTGTAGCCCATGCGGGCGGCGACCTTGCTGGCGTGCACGCGCGGGCCGGCGAAGCGAGCCAGGCGCAGCAGGAACTCGAACTCGGTGCCGTCCAGCCCGGTGGCCTCGCGGATGTCGGTGTGCAGCAGGGCGTTGAGGGCGCGGTGCAGGTTCACCACTCGCCCCCACAGCACCACTCCTTCGTCCTGCACCAGCGCGCGCAACCTCTCGTCCACGGTGAGGATGTTATCCGACAGCCTGGAATAAACCTCGCTGGTGAGCTACTTTAACTCGCTAGTGAGGTATTTAGGGGCAGGTGGCGACCCGGACCCCGCCCATGAGGAGGCTGTGCAGCGTGACCGATCTGCAGTACACGATCATCGACGGTGACTTCCCCGTCGGCAGCAGGAACAAGACCGCGACGCTCGTCACCGGGGAGAGCGAGGCGCTGCTGGTCGACGCCGGGTTCACCCGCGCCGACGGGCACCGGCTGGCCGCCGCCGTGCTGGACTCCGGCAAGGCGCTCACGACCGTGGTGATCAGCCACTCGGACCCGGACTTCTACTTCGGCGCCGAGGTGCTTGCTGACGCGTTCCCCGAGGCCCGGTTCCTGGCCACCCCCGCGGTGGCCGAGGCCATGGCCAAGAAGTACGAGGGAAAGCTCAAGGCCTGGGCGGGCCTCGCCGGCAACCTGCCGACCAGGTTGATCGAGACCGAGCCGCTGACCGGCGACCTCGAGTTCGAGGGGCACACCTTCGAGCTGCGCGGCGCTCCGGTGGCCCTGCCGGACCGCACCTACCTCTATCAGGCGGAGCGCAACGTGATCCTCGGCGGCGTGCTGGTCTTCGCCGACGAGCACGTCTGGATCGCCGACACCCCGCGCGACGAGCAACTGGACGCGTGGGACGCGCTGCTGGCCGAGATGCAGGCTCTGGAACCGGCTCTCGTCGTGCCCGGACATCGGCTGCCCAGCGCGGCGGCGGACGCGAGCGCGCTCGTGTACACGCGGGAATACATCGCCGCGTTCCGGCGCATCGTGGCGGCCGCCGCAGACGGCGCGTCGGCTACCGAGGAGCTGCTCAAGGCATACCCGGAGGCCGGGATGCAGATCGCCGCTCAGCTCGGCCCGAAGGTCGTGAAGGGTGAGATGACATGGGGCTGAGCCGGAACGCGCTGACCGCCGCGGACTTCGCCGACAGCCCCGCGCCCGCCGACGTGGTCCGGCGCCAGTACCTCGCCTCCGCCGCCGGAGACCTCGAGGCGCTGCGCGCCGTCCTCGCTCCCGACGTCGAGTGGACCGAGATGGCCGGCTTCCCGCTGGCCGGCACCTACCGCACGCCGGACGGGGTCACCACGAACGTCATGAAGCAGCTCGGCAAGGACTGGGACGACTGGATCGCCCACGACGACACCTACGTCGTCGATGGCGAGAACGTCGTGGTCCTCGCCCGCTACACCGCGCGCAACAAGGCCACCGGCAAGGACCTGGCCGCACGCGTCGCCCATCACTTCGTCGTCCGCGGCGGCCTGATCGTGCGCTTCGAGCAGTTCGTCGACACCGCCCTCGTCCGCGACGCGGCCACCCCGCACGCCTGAGACACCCCGCTTGCGAGAAGAGGAATCCAATCCCATGTCCGCCGCCGCGAACAAGGAACTCGTCGTCGCGTTCTACCAGCAGGCCTTCAACGACGGCCAGCCCGAGCAGGCCGCCGGCCACCTGGGCGCCACCTACACCCAGCACAACCCCGGTGCCTCCGACGGCGCCGAGGGCTTCGTCGGCTACGTGCACTGGCTGCGCGGCCAGTTCCCCGAACTGCACCTGGACATCAAGCGCGCCCTCGCCGAGGACGACCTGGTGTTCACCCACAGCAACCTGCACCTGAAGCCCGGCGACCGCGGCATGGCGGTGGCCGACATCTGGCGCGTCGCCGACGGCAAGATCGTCGAACACTGGGACGTCGTCCAGGAAGTCCCCGAATCGAGCGCCAACACCAACACGATGTTCTGAACCCGAGCAGACCAAGCGGTCCGGTCGGCCCGAGCCGCGGCTGACCGGAAGGCGCACGTCCCCACCGCCTGATCGGAGTGCGGCATGACCAGCACCGGCGAACAAATCATCGATCGCCGGAAGGTCACGGTCAACTCGACCGACATCATGCGCGTCCGCGGCGACCAGTTAGCCGAGCACGACGTTGGTGTCGCTGACCTCAGCTCGTGAGGAACCTCGTTCAGGTGGGCAAGATCGAGCCGTACGGCGCATCGGGCGGACTTTCATCAGATCTTCATGACCCGTCGCTACTTTCGTTTCCGCCTGGCCGAACGGCTGGAGGGAACGGGGAATTCGATCATGGGTATGACGATCCGCTTGGCGTTGTTGGCCGGTGTGGCCGTGGCCGTGGCCGGGTGCGGTACATCGGAGCCGAAGGTCGCGACCGCGGTCGACCAGGGAAGCACGACCTCTGCCAAGGCGACCGAGAAGGCGTCGGGGGACGACGTCGCGGCGTACCTGGACGGTATGCGCGTGTGGGTGAAGTGCTTGCGGGACAAGGGTATCGACGCCTCTGATCCGGACTCGACCGGTGTCGTGACGTTCCCCGGCGACCCGGTCGCGCAGAAGGCCGACCCGAAGTTCCAGGACGCGCAGCAGCAGTGCTCCTCGTTGCAACCCGCGGTGCCTGAGAGCGTGCTGGAGAAGCGCAAGCCCGAGCTGACGCCCGAGCAGGTCAAGACCCAGCAGGAGTACGCCAAGTGCATGCAGGGCAATGGCGCTCCGGATTTCCCGGACCCCGGCCCGGACGGGTACTCGCCCAGGGATCACCGGTGGGACCAGTCGTCGCCGGGCGCGCAGCAGGCCACCATGAACTGCGCGTCGATCATCGGTGACCCGAAAACGCCTCCCACGACCCGTGGGTGAGCGGGCCGTGCGCGGCATCGCGAGCCGCCGCACCCTGGTGGTGTGCGGCGGCGTGCTCATCGTCGTCGTGGCCGTCGTCGGGGCGCTGGGGCTGGGTGGGAACGGCCCGGACGCCGCCGAGAACCCGGCCCAGTCGACCGGCGCCGCAGTCGAGATCACCAAGGGCACGCTGACGAACGCCACGACCGTCAGCGGGGAGTTGAACCACGGCACCGAGACGCCCATCGCTCTCAAGGCGACCGGCACCGTCACCTGGCTGCCGGCGGAGGGCACCGTCGTGGGGCGCGGCGAACCGCTGTTGCGGGTGGACGACCGCCCCGTGGTGCTGCTGTTCGGTGACCTGCCCGCGTACCGCGACTTGGCGGAGGCCACCGCGCCTCCCGCACCTCCCGCAGCGCCGAAGGCCGAGGGCGGCACCCCTCCTCCCGCCCCTGCTTCCCCGGTGCAGCCGTTCACCGGCCGGGACGTCGAGCAGTTCGAGTCCAACCTGTCGAAGCTGGGCTATGGCGGTTTCACGGTCGATCGCACGTTCACCGCGCAGACCACGACAGCGGTCAAGCGGTGGCAGAAAGACCTCGGCGAACCTCAGAGCGGCGCGGTGGGCGCGGGTGACGTGTTCTACGCGGCCGGTCCGCTGCGGGTGGCCAAGGTGCTGGGGCGCCTGGGCGCCCCGGCGACAGGCGACCTGCTGAGCTACACCGGCACCACCCGGTCCGTCCGGGTGAAGGTGCCTGCCTCGGAGGCGGGCTGGGCGGCCGCGGGCACTCCGGTGGACGTCACCCTGCCCGACGGCAAGGCCGTCGCGGGCACCGTGACGAGCACCGGCCAGGTGCAGGCACCCGACGCCGCGCAGCCGGCGAGCGGTGACGCCCCGCCGCCTTCGGTCCAGGTGGTCGTCGACATCCAGGACCAGAGCGCACTCGGGACGCTCGACCGCTCGCCGGTCGCCGTCCGGCACGTCGTCGAGAAGCGTGAGGACGTGCTCTCCGTGCCGGTCGCGGCGTTGCTCGCGCTGGCTGAGGGTGGCTACGGGCTGGAGGTCCTCGACGGTGCCGCCACCCGGATCGTGCCGGTCAAGACCGGGCTGTTCGCGGACGGTCGCGTCGAGGTCAGCGGGACCGGTGTCGAGCAGGGCCTGCACGTGAGGCTGCCGGGATGACGCCGGTGGTCGAGCTCGACGGCGTGTCGAAGACCTATCCCGGCGGGGTGGTCGCGGTGCGGCACGCGGACCTGGCCATCGATCGCGGCGAACTGGTGGGCATCGTCGGGCCGTCCGGCTCGGGCAAGTCCACGATGCTGCACCTGATGGGAACGCTGGACCTCCCGTCAGAGGGCCGGGTCGTGGTCGACGGGCACGACGTGGCCTCGCTGTCGGACCGCGAAGTGTCGGCGTTGCGCGCGCAGCGGGTCGGGTTCGTGTTCCAGCAGTTCCACCTCGCCGGCGGCGTACCGGTCATCGACAACGTGGCGGACGGCCTGCTCTACACCGGCGCCGCGATCCGCGTCCGCAGGGAACGAGCGGAAGTCGCGCTGGAGCAGGTGGGACTCTCCCACCGGCTGCGCCACCTGCCGCACGCCCTGTCCGGCGGCGAGCGCCAGCGGGTGGCCATCGCGCGGGCGGTGGTCGGCGAGCCCGCGCTGCTGCTCGCCGACGAACCGACCGGCAACCTCGACACCACCTCCGGCCAGGCCGTGCTGGCGCAGCTGTGCGAGTTGTCCGCGGCGGGCACCACCGTCGTGGTCATCACCCACGACCGCGACGTCGCGGCGGCGATGGCCAGGCGAATCGAGATGCGCGACGGGCGGATCGTGGCGGACACCGGGGGGACGTGCCGATGAGCGGCGAGTTGCAGCCCGCGCGGTTGCGGCCGACGGACCTGGTGCGGCTCGGCGGTGTCGGTCTGCGCACCCGGCCGCTGCGGGTGTTCCTCTCCGCGCTGGGCATCGCGATCGGGGTGGCGGCGATGATCGCCGTGGTCGGTATCTCGGTGTCCAGCAAGGCCGAGATCAACCGCAGGCTCGACCAGCTCGGCACGAACCTCCTGAGGGTCTCGCCCGGCCAGAACCTGCAGGGGGAGAAGACGACCCTGCCGGAGGAGGCCACCGCGATGATCTCGCGCATCGCGCCCGTGCGGTCGGTCGCCGCGACCGGGCAGGTACGGGCGAGCGTGTACCGCAACGACCAGGTACCCGTCGGGCGGACCGGCAGCATCGCCGTGCTCGCGGCCGGATCCGGACTGCTGCCGACCGTCGGCGCGACAGTCCACAGTGGAGTTTGGTTCAACGCCGCCACCGAGACCTATCCCGCCGTGGTGCTCGGATCGGCCGCGGCACAACGGCTCGACGTGCGCACGCCCGGCATGCGGCTGTGGCTGGGCGGGAAGTGGTTCTCGCTGCTGGGCGTCCTCGACCCGGCACCGCTGGCGCCGGAGATCGACAACGCCGCGCTGGTCGGCTGGCAGACCGCCCGCACCTACCTCGGGTTCGGCGGTCATCCGTCCACCATCTACCTGCGGGCGGTGGAGAGCCAGGTGGTCGCGGTGCGGGCCGTGCTGGCCGCGACCGCGAAGCCGCAGAACCCCGGCGAGGTCCAGATCTCCCGCCCCTCCGACGCGCTCACCGCGCGCGACACGGCGAACTCCACGCTGACCGGCCTGCTGCTGGGCCTGGGCGGGGTGGCGCTGCTCGTCGGTGGCGTGGGGGTGGGCAACACGATGGTGATCTCGGTGCTGGAACGACGCCCGGAGATCGGTTTGCGCCGGTCGCTGGGCGCCACCCGGCGACAGATCCGCGGCCAGTTCCTCACCGAGTCGCTGCTGCTCTCGGCGATCGGGGGCGCGGGCGGCACGGTCCTCGGCACGGTGATCACCGCCGTGTACGCGGCCACGCAGGGCTGGCCGACGGTCGTGCCGGTCTGGATCACCGCCGCCGGAATCGGCGCGACACTGCTCATCGGCGCGGTCGCGGGGGTCTACCCGGCGGTGCGGGCCAGCGGGCTTTCACCCACCGAGGCGCTCGCCGCGCCCTAGCATTGCCAGGGGTTCCACTGAAGTCACGGGGAGTCACGTTGGCCATCCGCGTCCTGGTCGCCGAGGACGACCACAAGCAGGCCCAGCTCATAGGGATCTACCTGGAGCGCGAGGGCTACGCGGTGCACGTGGTCGGCGACGGCCGCTCGGCCCTGGGCTACGCCAGGCGGGCCCGGCCCGACCTGGTCGTGCTCGACGTGATGATGCCGGTGGTCGACGGGCTGGAGGTGTGCCGGGTGCTGCGAGCGGAGTCGCAGGTCCCGATCCTGCTGCTCACCGCCCGCAGCACCGAGGAGGACATGCTGCGGGGGCTCGACCTCGGCGCGGACGACTACCTGACCAAGCCGTACAGCCCCAAGGAACTCGTGGCACGGGCCCGAGCGCTGCTGCGCCGTTCCACGGCGCTCCCGGCAGCCGAGCCGGTGGTGCTCAGGATCGGCGACGTCGAGGTGGACACCGCGCGGTTCGAGGTCCGGGTCGCGGGCACGCCGATCACGTTGACCGCCAAGGAGTTCGGCATCCTCGAAGTGCTCGCGGCGGAACCGGGACGGGTGTTCACCAGGACGCAGATCATCGATCAGGCGTTCGGCTTCGATCACGACGTGCTGGAGCGCACGGTCGACGCGCACGTGATGAACCTGCGCCGCAAGCTCGAAGCGGAACCGAACCGGCCGCGCTACCTGGAGACCGTGTACGGCCGCGGCTACCGGCTCGTGGAGCCGTCGGCATGAGCTTCCGGCTCCGCGCACTGGTGATGATCATGCTGATCGTGCTGGCCAGCACCGCGGTGACCGCGTGGCTGACGCTCGACCAGGCCAACACCCAGATCAGCGAGTCCGTGGCGGCCAGCCGCGAGCAGGCCGCGCAGATCACCACGAACGTTCGTGAGCACGGCCTGACCCGAGGCGGCTGGGACGGGATCGGCGCCGTGGTGAGCGCGCTGGCCGGCCGGACCGGTCAGCGCATCCGGGTCGTCGACGACTCGGGAACGCTGCTGGCCGACTCGGACGTGCTCGACGGACGGGAGGCCAGGCAGGTGGTCGGCGCGCCGATCCTGGTCGACCCGGGGGTGTCGTTCCGGCTGCCGCAGGCGCAGGACGCGGCGATCCTGCCCAGGCTCACCACTTTCGCGCTCTACCGGTACCGCATGGCCGTGGAGTACAGCCGATGCCTCGCCAAGGCGGGGGTGCAGGTGGTGGTGCGCACCGACGACGAGGGCATCCCGCTGTTCACGCCAGCTGCGGACACCCCGCCGTCGGGATGCGCGCAGACACCGCCCCCGGACGTCGACGTCGCCGCGGACAGCGCGGCGGTGGTCGCGTGCCCCGTGGACCCGCTGGAGCAGTTGGCGCCCTGCCTGCAGCGGGTGTTCGCCCAGCGGGCGGAGAGGTTCGCCCCGCAACGGGTGCAGGTCTACCTGGGAGCGGTCGACCAGTCCACGCCAGCGCTCGCGGTCGCGCCGATCGCGGCGCTCGCGCTGACCGTGGCCGTCGTGGCGATACTCGGTGCGCTGCTGCTCAGCCGAGGGGTGCTCCGGCCGGTGAGCGCGCTGACCGGCGCTTCGCGCAAGCTCGGCGCGGGCGATCTCAGCCAGCGGGTCCCGGTGTCGGGGCGGGACGAGATCGCAGAACTGGGCCGGTCGTTCAACCGGATGGCCGACTCGCTGCAGGCCGGCGAGGAACGCCAGCGCAGGCTGGTCGGTGACGTCGCCCACGAACTGCGCACCCCGCTGGCGAACCTGCGCGGCTACCTGGAGGCGCTGCGGGACGGGGTCGTGGCACCGACCCCGGAACTGCTCGACTCGCTGCACGAGGAAGTCCTGCTCCAGCAGCGGATCGTTCAGGACCTGCAGGACTTGGCGCTGGCCGAAGCAGGCAAGCTGACCTACCACCGGACCGACGTGGACCTGGCCGAGCTGCTCGAGACGTGCCGCACCGCGCACCGCGCGTTCGCCGACCGCTCGCAGGTCGACCTGGTGGTCGACGTGGACGGGCCGTCAGTGGTGCACGGTGACTCCGACCGGCTGCGGCAGGTGTTCGCGAACCTGGTCGTCAACGCCGTGCGAGCCACCCCGGCGGGTGGCACCGTGCGCCTCGCCGCGCGTACCAGCGGCGATTCGGTGCTGGTCGAGGTTTCCGACACCGGGAGTGGAATCCCGCCGGAGGACCTGCCGCACCTGTTCGACCGGTTCTGGCGCGCCGACGCGTCGCGCGGCCGGTCCACCGGTGGCAGCGGGCTCGGGCTGGCGATCGTCCGGCAGATCGTCACCGACCACCGGGGGACGATCGAGGTGCGCAGCGTCGTCGGGACGGGCACCGTCTTCACCGTCGTACTGGTCGCCAAATCTGCAATCAATTTATGCGACACGGCACAGAATTGATCTTCGTCCTATTGTGTGATTGGTTGGCGAGAACATCGTCCTCATTGACACTCGATATAGTCGATGAGTAGATTTGTGGTCTGTCCGCTGGGGGAGAGCAGGCAGGGGGGCGGACTCGCGAACCGGATTCCTCCATTCTGGGAATTCCCCGACGGGCGAGACGCGGTTGACGTGCGCTGACCAGGGCTTTCTGGGTAGGAAGTCTTCTTTGCGTGGAATTCTGCGCGGGATTCTGCGCGGGTGAGCGTGATTATTCTGCTGCCGCGTCGACGACGCGCCCGCGTTGGCGCGTGACTGTTTCTCCATAAATTGGCGGCGTGGATTGCGCTGCCAAAAAAGGGGTGGTCTCCGCAGTTCTGCGAGCAGTGGCTGCCCCATGCTCAGGGGAGGAAGCGATGGAATTAGTGAAGAAAGCGGGGGCACTCGGCGCCGGGGTGGCGCTCGCCTTCGGGATGAGCGTTCTGGTCGCGGCGCCGCAGGCGAACGCGGCGTCGTGTCCGGACAACGGGTGGAGCATCCAGGACGGCCGCATCGGCCAGTACTTCGCGGGCAACGGCATCAACATCAGAACCGGCCCCGGTACCGGCTGCACCGCCATCGGCCAGGGCCAGGCCAGCCACACCGTGCAGTTGGACTGCTGGAAGTCCGGCGACGGCGGTACGTGGTCGCACCTGTTCGACTTCACCACCAGTCGAGGGGGTTGGGTCAAGGACTCCCTGCTGGTCGGCAACGGAGCCAACGTCCACTGCTGATCGGCGTTCTCGAGTGATGTCCTGAACACCGCCGCGATCACCGGGTCCCGGTGATCGCGGCGGCGTGCGTCGTGTCCCAGGGAGTTCAACCATGCGTGCAACAGCGAAGTCGATCATGTTAGGTGCCTGTGCGGCCTTGGTCCTCAGCCTGGCAACCGCCACCGGAGCCACCGCGGGCGCCGCCGTCTGCGGTGGCTCCCCGTGGCACGTCGGCGACGGGAGAACCGTGCGGTTTCAGTCGGCGGTCACCATCAGGTCCGGCCCTTCGACGGGCTGCACGGCGGTCGGTGTCATCGGGCCAGGTCACGTGGTGCGCCTGGACTGCTTCGTCCTGGGCGCGGGCGGCCGCTGGTCGCACATCTCGGACCTCGGCACCGGCGTGCAGGGGTGGGTCAGGGACGGCCAGGGCAATCCCGAGGCCGAGGTGCCCTGCTGACTGTTAGTTGCTGTCCGTCCCGTTTGCCGTTCTCGAAGCGAGCGCCGGCGCCGGGCCAGTCGCCGCGGTCGCCGACGGTGCGGTGCGGGGCCAGGTCCAGGCATACCGCACGATGAGGGCGAGAAGGATCAGTTCCAGTGCGATGGCAAGGCCGTAGAAGTACAGCCAGGACTCGCCCGCCGCGTTGAACGCCGTGACGGGGACGTAGAGCGAGGCGATGGTGAGGTTGGTGATGCGGTTCGCCTGGGCGGGCAGCGTCATCGACAGCACGACCATGAGGATCGGGATGGCCACGAGGGTCAGCGCCGTGGTCGAAAAGGTCTGGGAGAGGTCGAACTTGAAGACCTTGCCGTTGAGGATGTCTTGGATGACGCCGGGCGTGAAGAAGTTGAGAATGTCCACGTAGGCGTACAGGAACATGAAGCTTGTCCACGTTGCGGCGAGCTTGGCTCTCACCGGGATCCGCTGGTCTTCCAGTGTGGCGGGGTGACGTGTTCTCATCGTGGGCTCCGTTGTCGTGGTGAAGATCGGTGGGTTCACGATCGCTGAGCCCGGCGGCGGGCGCCCCGGCCCGGAGGCTGGGGTTCGCCTGGCCGATGGCACGGTCTCTGTCCTGTTCTTTCGGCTGGTACGCCGAGGCACGCCGATCCCTAGGCTGGAGCCGTGGTCACTGTCTGGCGCTCCATCTGGCGTGAGCCGCGGCCTGCTGATGCCCCGCCCATCGGCCGGCTCGACTGGCTGCTGGTGGGTGTGTTCGCGGCCGCCGCCTTGGTCGAGGGCATCGCTCGGCCGGGCTTGGCCTGGCAACCCCTGGTGACGGTGCTCGCCCTGGCGCTGGTGCCGGCTCTGCTCTGGCGGCGGGCCCGCCCCCTGGTGGCCGCCGTGGTCGGGTGGGGCGTCGCCGGGCTGCTCTCGGTCCTCCAGTTGACTGCGCACGCCGGGGACATCGGCCTCTACTCCACGATGGCCGTCCTGGTCCTGCTCTACTCCCTGGTGCGGTGGGGTTCGGGACGGGAGATGGTCGTGGGGACGGCGTTCGTGACAGGCGTCGTCGCGCTGGGGATGTACGCCTCCGCCGCGGGCTGGGCCGATGTTTTCGGCGGGAGCGTTCTCTTGCTGTTGTTCGTCGCCCTCGCGGCGGTGTTCCGCTACCGCGCGGACCTCTGGCATCGCCAGCAGCGTGAGATCCGCAATGAGGAGCGGGTGGCGCTGGCGCGAGAGTTGCACGACACGGTGGCCCACCACGTGTCGGCCATCGCGGTGCAGGCGCAGGCCGGTGGCGTGGTCGCCGGCATTCAGCCCGAGAAGGCTGTCGAGGTCTTGGCCGCGATCGAGTCTGAGGCGTCGCGGACTCTGGCGGAGATGAGATCCATGGTGCGAGTGCTGCGGGAGGAGGAAGCCGTCGCCTACTCACCGCAGCTGGGTGTGGCGGATCTGCCTGCTCTGGCGCGCGCCGGCGCGACGCCCACCGTCGAGGTCTCGTTGCGCGGTTCGTTGACTCGGCTGGCACGACCCGTGGACGCCGCGCTGTACCGGCTCGCGCAGGAGTCGCTGACCAACGCCGTGCGGCACGCCCGGAGCGCGACCCGCGTCGGGATCGACGTACGCCGGGAGGGCGACGCCGTCAGGCTGCGTGTCAGCGACGACGGACGGACCCAGCCGGGGCCGGCCCAGGAGCTCGGGTTCGGGCTGCTGGGCATGGCCGAACGCGCTCAGCTCCTCGGCGGATCGCTCTCCGCGGGGCCGGGGCCCGAGGGTGGCTGGGTGGTCGAGGCCGTGCTGCCGGTGGAGGCGTTGGGATGAACATCCGTGTTGTTGTGGCCGACGACCAGGACCTGGTCCGGACCGGGCTGGTGATGATCCTCGGCGCGCAACCCGACATCGAGGTCGTGGGGGAGGCGGCAGACGGGCTCGCGGCGCTCGACCTGGCGACCCGGCTGCGTCCCGATGTCCTCCTCGTCGACATCCGGATGCCCGGGCTCGACGGCGTGGAGGTGACGCGGCGCCTGGCCGGGCCGGACGTGAAGGACCCGATGGCGGTCGTCGTGATCACCACCTTCGACCTCGACGAGTACGTCCTCGGCGCCCTGCGCGCCGGAGCCCGCGGCTTCCTGCTCAAAGACGCCGGGCCGGCGCTCCTCGTGCAGGCCATCCACGCGGCGGCCAACGGGGACGCGCTGATCGCCCCCAACGTCACCCGCCGGCTGCTGGCGACCTTCGCCGACCAGGCGCCGGTGGTACCGGTCCAGCCCATCGACCCGCTCACCGAGCGCGAGGCGGAGGTGCTCGCGCTGGTGGCACGGGGCCGGACCAACGCCGAGATCGCCACCGAACTCTTCGTCGGCCTGAGCACGGTCAAGTACCACGTCGCATCGTTGATGACCAAGCTCGGCGCCCGCAACCGCGTGGAGATCGCGATGTGGGCGTACGACACCAGACGCGTGAGAGCCAATTAGCGGGTGCAGGTCGCAGCGAAGGCCCGTGGGTTCGGTAGCCCGCAGGACACCGGTGAACTCGAGGTGCCGGTAGGGACTACCGGCACCTCGAGGTGATCACTGGACGGTCAGAAGTGGAGCATGTACTGGAAGTCGGCCTGGGCGTTGCTCACGTGGACGTTCTTGCGGGTGCCGTAGGCGAGCGGGTTGTTCCAGTTGTATTCCTCGACGTCGAACGAGCCGTCGGAGTGGACCGCGTTGACGTAGGCGACGTGGCCGACCCTGTGGACGTCGTTGACGGCGATGGCGCCGACCTTCGGGGTCTTGTTGACTGTGACGCCGACTCGGCGGGCGGCGTCGTCCCAGGTGCCGGCGTTGCCCCAGGTGGTGCCGCCGTAGGAGTTGCTGAAGCTGGGGACGCCGAGCCTGCTGGCGATCCGGTAGGCCGCGAAGGCGGTGCAGTTGTCCTGGGCGAAGCCGCGGGGGCGGCCGTCGTAGTCGTTGGTGGGGCTTTCTGAACCGCCGCCGCCGCTGGTGAGGAACTTGTGGCTGGCGTTGTTGTTCTTCAGCGTGGCGTTGAGGTTGCCGGACGCGCCGGGTGCGAAGTCCTGGCTCGCGCCGCCGTAGTTGCTGTTGAAGTAGACCCGCACCGTGTGGCTGGTGCGGTTGCGCACTGAGGCCGCGTTGTTCTTCACACACACGCCTTTGCCGGCGCCGTCGCCCTTGAACTCGTAGCAGGACGGCTGGGTGGCGCCGTAATCGTCGATCGAGCCGGTGAAGTCGGAGATCGAGCCGGCCTGGTTGCTGTTGTAGTAGAGGCAGAACTCTCCGCTGTCGCAGTCGCCGTCGCGGCTCGCGGCGGAGGCGGGCGAGGCGGCGGCGAGCATGAGGGGCGCGACCAGGGCCAGTGCGGCCCCGGCGGCGGCGAGCATCGTGCGTGCGATTTTCACGGGTTTCCCTTTTCGTGAAGTGTGGTGGTGATCGGGGGCTGGGCTTGTGGTCACTGCGCGCGCTGGTAGTCCTCCCAGGTCTTGATGGGGACCTTGGGGCCGTCGTCGGGGTGGCGGTTGCCGAGGCCGTTGAGGCCGAGGTAGTAGTCACCGACCTGGTTCTGGGCCTGGGTGGCCTGGTCGGTGTCATTGATCGCTACTGCGTGGATGTGCCACGGCCACTGGCCCTGGGACGGGCTGCGGACCCAGGCGGCGAAGCCGACCTGGCGCAGTGCGCGGGCGACGGCGGTGCGGGTGTCGGCGGACATGCCGTCGACGTTGATGTCCACGACGCCGCCGCCGTCGTGGGTGCCGGCGGAGGTCGGGTCGCCGCCGGGGTTGTAGGAGCCCTGGTCCAGCTTGAGGTGACGGTTCAGCAGGCGTTCGGTCTCGGTGAGCATCGCCTGGGTGCGGGTGTTGACGACGTACCCGTCACGCTGGACCTTCGAGCCCGGCTTGATCACGCGGGAGACGGTGAACCGGCTCTGCCCGAGCGAGGCCAGCGAGCTCGCGCCGGGCAGCCCGTTCGCGGCCAGTCCGGTGTATCCGAGCGAACGCTGGTAGGCCGCGTACGCCTTGATGGTCGTGGTTCCGAAGTAGCCGTCGACCCACTGGGCGTCCAGCAGGTTGCGTGCCTGGAGTGCCCGCTCGACGGCCAGCACGGAGTCCTTCGCACCAGGGGTCAGCGTGTCGTCGGCGCGCCGGGGATCGATCTGGGCGGCCAGGACGGTGGCTTCCATGTTGACGACGGGCAGCGCGGCGGCGGTTTCGGCCGAGGCCTGTGGTGCGGCTGAAGCCTGGGTCGCGCTCAACGCCAGGCAGCCCAGGACAGCGAAGGTCGCCAGCGCCGTAATGGCACCCTGGGGCTTCATCTTCGTCTTCATGCGGTGTTTCTTTCCGTTCTGTCAAAGCCGGCCACGGCCTCGGTCAGCGCCGGGAATCGTGTGCGTGCGGCTTGTTGTGGAAGTGCGATTTCCACGGCCAGGGGTCAGCGGATCAGCCACACCGTTGGTCGGTGTGACCGTCGCTGATGCATGAGCCGTGGAGACGTGGCGGCTGTGCGGAGCGCCAGGTCAGCAGCGGAGGTCGGTCAAGTGCGTCCCTGAGGCGGACAGGGTGGAGGCCCGCGCGGTTCCTGCGGCGCCCACGAGGACAGGCACGGCGAGGGCCGCGACAGTGCTATTTGGACATGGTTGTTCCTTTTTGTTCTGGCAGTGGGGACAGCGCGAGCGCAGTGCCTTTGGACAAGGCTCGGACATGGCGCTGACAAAGCTCTGACACGTCGATGCGCAAGCGCTTGGCGGAGCTGGAGAAGGAGAAGAAGAAGGAGATTCTTCGCAAAGCGGCCGTCTGTTCGGCGCGTGAGATGGATCCCGCGTGGGGTGTTCCGACCGGCGTCACCGGACCGACGGGCTGGTCGCACGCGACCTGGCCTCAGACGTCGATGCCGTTTCCGCACAGGCCTTGCCGCGGCAGCGCGCACGACTCACGGATCGCCTGCGCGAGGCGCACTGTCAAGCCTTGAACATGCGCTGGGACCGGTGCACGCCGTCAGACCCGCAAGCCGAACCGATGACTCGCCTGCAGGCGGTGATGGCGTTGAGGGGTGGGCCGTTAGTGCGCGATGTCGGCGTCGAGGCGTTGTTCGAGGTGCTCCCACAGATACGTCTGGGTGAACCCCGGCTCCGACAGCCCAGCCTCACTCGCCTCCTGCTCGGTCAGCAGGCGCAGGTTCCCGGCCGCTGTCTCGGCCGCACCGTGCGGGCCGAGGTTCGGGCGGTCCTCTCGCGGCGGGTGGAAGATCTCCGGTTCATCGAACTCGGCGCGCAGATCGTCGTCGTGGCCGATGATCGGCCAGCGGCCGGACTGCACGGCTTCGTCGTCTGCGTCGACCGGCGACGGGGTGGGTGAGAGGAACTCCGCCACGCCCGAACCGGGGTGCGACGTGACAGATGGCATCGCCGACGGCGGGCCGGCGGGCGGTGAACCCGGCTGCCCGGCCGGCGGGGCGACGACCGGGCAGCCGTGGCGGCAGGTGGCACGGCCGGCGCCGGCAACACGACTTGGGCGTTCCCCGAGACCAGCCTGGACACCGCACTGTTGCCGGCCGCGCGTTGGAGTCGCAGCAGTGCCGCGGCGGCCGTTGTGGAGGGCTTCGCAGCCTTGGCGTCGGTTGCCTGTCCCGTATGCGGTTGACGATCGAGAGTTCTACCGTGGTCGTGGGTCATCGCGTTGCCTGGGACACCGCCAAAGGTGAACCGTGTCTTCACGCACCTGCTCCGTCACCCCCGCGATGGCTACGACCCGGAGCCTTCGTGACAAGCCTCGACCCGGCACGGTCATCGAGGCGAGGTCGGGAGTGGGGAGGCGTGGGCACGGTTCACTGCACGAACGGGCAGATGGCCTGAGCGCCCCACCTGGCGGCGTTTGGGTGATAGCGGCGGCAGTTCGACGTCTCGCGGCGATGTCCAATTTTTGTCATATTTCGAGTGCTGTGGGTGCGCTGCATCCGGTAACGCACAAACGTGAGCGTGCGACGTAGGCCGTGAACTGATTACGAAACCGCGAGCCGCCGCAGGGTGGTTTCTTCGCCGTGCCCGCCATCGGCAGCATTTGAGTGAGGGGTCTGCGATTCATGGTTGAGGCGATCACTGACGCGCATGTTTCCGCTGTCCTCCGGGTGTTCGTCCGCGGTTGCGAGGCGATGGTCCAGCGAATGCGGGAGGTGGGGGAGCCGGTCGACGTCGACGGGACCGGGGATGGTGGCCTGCTGCGGAAGGTGAAAGGCCAGCTGTCCCACACGAGGTTTCCGGGATCGGACGCGTGGGCGCGGATGGACGCGGATGATCGGCTGGACTGGTGGGTCGGCAGGGTTGGGCGGTTGACCGCCTTGGTGACGTCGTTCACCGGGCTCGCGGGTGCGGTCGGTGAACGGTTGCCGTTGCAGGACATGCTCGGCACGGCCGGACAGGGGCTTCTGTTGTGCGCCATAGCGTCTGAGCGCGGCATCGACGACGTCGGCACGAGGGTGAGGTTGCTGGGGGCGGTGCTGTTCCACCGCGACATCGATCCGGTCGTGGCAGCGGGCAGCGAGGAAGACGAGGTGGACGAGGAGATGGCGGCGCGGTTGGTGCCCGCTGCCGCCGCCGGGCAGGAACTGGAAACGGCCAAGGGCGAGAAGTTCGGGGTCAAGGTCGCCGCGAACCTGTTGTGGAGTCAGGGAAAGATGCTCACGGCCATCCGCGACGAGCTGGAGAAGCGGCCCAAGGGCGGTGCTCACAACAGAGCGCTGGGCAAGCTTCCTGTTGTCGGCATGGCGGGCACCTACCTCGGCGAGCGATCGGCGCTCAAGCGTTGTGCCAAGGACGCGGACAGGTGGATCGCGTCAGCTGCCGGTTGAGGGTGCCAGCCGCCGCTCGGCGTCAGTCGATCGTGCGCAGCAGTTCGCAGATCTCGGCCACGGCGTCGTGGGCGCCGTCGCCGTGAGCGCGGACGGTGACAGTGGTGCCGGCGGTGGCGCCGAGGCCCATGATGGCGAGGATCCCTGTCGCGTCGACAGTTCTGCCCTCGTGTGAGATCTCCACTTCGCAGCCCAGTTGCGCCGCCGTTCTGGCCAGTCTGCCTGCCGGGCGTGCGTGCAGGTGCGCGGGCAGCACCACGTCGATCTCGGCCGTGTCGCCGGTGTGCAGGGACGTGTCAGAGCTTGGTGGCATGGCGGGCCTCCTGTGCGGCGGTGGTGACGGTGGCGAGATCGGCGCCGCCGGCGGCTGTGACGGCGGCGGCGACGGCGCCCTCGACGAACGGGGCGTCCACCAGCACCACGTCGGTTTGGGGGTGGTCCTCCAGCACGGCGCGGGCGGTGATGACCGAGCTGCCCAGGTCGGGTATGACGATTACGCCGCTGCCCTGGTTTGCGTCCTTCACGGCCGCGGCGATCGCGTCGTAGCTGGTGCCGATCCGGCCGTCGGCGGTGCCTCCGGCGGCGATCACCGCGCCCGGCTGGACGCCGAGCTGGTCGAGCAACGCGCGCAGTCCGGATGCCAGCTCCGCGCTGTGCGAGACGAGTACGATCCCAACAGGTTGCATGAACGTGATGCTGTCATGCTGAATGGTGTTCAGCAATACTGAATCGAGGTTGTTGTGGTCCAGTCGGTGCAGCGGGCGGTGCAGATCCTGCGACTGCTGAGCGCGGGTGGCCCTCAGCTGGGTCTGGCCGAGTTGGCTGAGCGAGTGGGGGTCGCCAAGCCCACGGTGCACGCCCTGCTGCGCACGCTGGAGGCCGAAGGGCTGGTGACGCAGGACCGCCAGACCGGCAGGTACGTGCTGGGGCCCGGGGTGCTCACGCTCGGCAACGCGTTCCTGGAGACCCATGAGCTGCGGATGAGGTCGCTGACCTGGGCTGATCTACTGGCTGCCCGCGCCAACGAGGCTGTCTGGGTCGCCGTGCTGACCGGTGATCACGTGCTGGTCGTGCACCACGCGTTCCGGCCGGAGGGGGCGGTGCAGATCCTCGAAGTGGGGGCGAGCGTTCCGTGGCACACCTGTGCGCTGGGCAAGGCGATGGTGGCGTTCCTGCCCGAGGAGCGGCAGGCGGAGTTGCTCGCCGGGCCGCTGCCGCCGCTCACCGGCCGCAGCCTCTCCGATCCGGCTGTGCTGAACGAGCAGCTGGAGCGGGTGCGATCCGCCGGCTACGCGGTGGAGGACCAGGAGTCCACGCTCGGTGACGCGGGGATCGCCGGGCCGGTGTTCGACAGGTCGGGGCTGGCCGGCGCGATCGGGGTGGTCGGGCCGGTCGAGAGGCTGCTGGAGGACGGGCGGAACCAGGACCTGGCCGTCAAGGTGCGGGAAGTGGCTCGCCAGTTGTCCCGTGAGCTTGGAGCGGGCCGCGCTCCGCTCGCTCGCGCGCTCGCCTGACATCAGGCCTCTTGACAGTGACCTGGGCCACGCTTACCTTCCTCTCGTTCAGTAATAACGAACGCCGTTCAGCAAATCGGACTCTGGTTCCCCGCTGAGGAGGTGAGCGCCCGCATTGCCGCGGGCGTCCCACATGGCTGAAAACACATTCCCCCAGGCATTGATCGCCGAGGTTCTCGGCACCGCGACGCTGGTCTTCATCGGCGTCGGCTCCGTTCCCGCGACGCTGATCGTGGGCGGTGACGCCCCGTTCACCATGGCCCAGCTGGGCATGATCTCCCTGGCCTTCGCGTTCGCCGTCATCGCGATGGTCCACACGATCGGCCACGTCTCGGGCTGCCAGATCAACCCGGCCGTCACGCTCGCGCTGGCCGCGAGCGGGAGGATGCCGTGGCGGCAGGTACCCGGTTATCTCGCCGCACAACTCGCGGGCGCGACGCTGGGCGCCTTCGCCATCGTCGGCGTGCTCGGTCACAAGGCGGTCGACGTCGGACTGGGCATCGCGAACTACAGCGCCGAAGTCGGTCCGGGCCAGGCGTTCGTCGCAGAAGCGATCGGCACGTTCCTGCTCGTGCTGGTGGTGTTCGGCGCGATCGACAAGCGGGCGCCACAGGGTTTCGCGGGTGTGGCCATCGGACTGGCGGTGTTCGCGATCATCATCCCGATCGCCCCGGCCACCGGCGCCTCGATCAACCCCGCTCGCACGTTCGGGCCGATGCTCACCGGACAGCTGTTCGGCGGGACCGTCCACTGGGAACAGCTGCCCGTCTACCTGGCCGCCGAGATCGCGGGCGGGCTCGCCGCCGCGGCCGTCTACCACCTCATCGCCACCACGCGGCGCGTCGCCGAGCAGCCGGTGCCGGCGCCCGTCCAGGCCGAAGGAGTCCTGTCGTGAAGAAGCTCATCAACACACCCGAGTCCGTGCTGACCGACGCGCTGGCCGGCATCGCGGCCTTCCACCCCGAGCTCCGGGTGGACAGCGACAGCCGGATCATCGTGCGCGCCGACGCACCCAGAACGGGGAAGGTCGCGCTGGTGTCCGGCGGCGGCTCCGGCCACGAGCCGCTGCACGGCGGGTTCGTCGGCCCCGGCATGCTCGACGCCGCGGTTCCCGGCGAGGTCTTCACCTCCCCGGTGCCCGACCAGATCCTGGCCGCGGCCAAGGCCGTCGACGGTGGCGCGGGTGTGCTGTTCGTGGTCAAGAACTACACCGGCGACGTGATGAACTTCCAGCTCGCCGCCGAACTGGCGGCTGACGAGGGCCTCACCGTGCGCACCGTGCTGGTCGACGACGACGTGGCCGTGCAGGACTCCACCTGGACCGCGGGCAGGCGTGGCACCGGTGCGACGGTGTTCGTGGAGAAGATCGCCGGTGCGCTCGCCGACCGGGGTGCGGACCTGGACAAGGTCGCCGAGATGGCGGAGAAGGTCAACGCGGCGTCGCGGTCGTTCGCGATCGCGCTCACCGCCTGCACCACGCCGTCGGCCGGGCGCCCCGGGTTCGACCTGCCGGAGGACGAGATCGAGATCGGTGTGGGCATCCACGGCGAACCCGGCCGCAGCCGCGGAAAGCTCCAGCCCGCCAAGGAACTCGTCGGCCTCGCGATGGACGCGATCCTGGCCGACCAGCCGTTGAACGCGGGCGACAAGGCCATCGTGATGATCAACGGCCTCGGCGGCACACCGCTGATCGAACTCTACGTGGTGGCGTCCGAGGTCGCCGCGGTGCTCGCCGCGCAGGAGGTGCGCATCGGCGCGAGCCTGGTCGGCAACTACGTGACCAGCCTGGACATGGCGGGTGTGTCGATCACCGTCTGCCGGGCCGATGAGGAGATGCTCGACCTCTGGGCCGCGCCGGTGGCGACGGCGGGGCTGCGGTGGGGCAGTTGATGACGCACCATCACCTCACCGGGCACGATGGCGGCATCGCCGTCCGAGTCGAGGAGGACACGGTGGACACGGTGGACACAGCTACGGCCAGTGCGTGGATCCGGGCCGTCGCGGCGGCTGTCGAGGAGCATCGCGACCAGCTCACCCAGCTCGACGCCGCGATCGGCGACGCGGACCACGGCGCCAACATGTCCCGCGGCTTCACCGCCGTTGTCGCCGCGCTCGAGGACTTCGAGCCGGTCACGGTCGGCGATGTCCTGGTCAAGACCGGCAGCACGCTCATGTCCACTGTGGGCGGTGCGTCAGGTCCGTTGTACGGCACGGCATTCCGTGCCGCGGGCAAGGCGCTGACCGGACCGACGGCGTCGCCGGAGCAGCTCGTCGCTGCCCTGCACGCCGCCACGGCCGCCGTCACCCAGCTCGGGGCCGCCACTCTCGGTGACAAGACCATGCTCGACGCGCTGGCGCCGGCGGTCACGGCGCTCGAGGAGGCCGTCTTCCACGGCGCGGATCTGAGTGCGGCGGCCGCGGACGCCGCGACGGCGGCCGAGGACGGTGCGCACTCCACCATCCCGTTGCAGGCCCGCAAAGGACGGGCGTCCTACCTCGGTCCGCGCAGCATCGGTCACCAGGATCCGGGGGCGGCGTCCACCGCGTTGATCTTCACCGCGCTGGCCGGGGTGGTGGCCGCCACGTGAGCCAGCTGCGTTTCACCGGGCGCGCGGCCAGCCCCGGCACCGCGGTCGGCGTGCTGCACCGCACCGACCGACCGCTTCCCACCGCGTTGCCCTGGAACGGCATCGGCAATCCCGCCACCCAGATCACCGAGGCGTTCCAGGGCGTCGCCGCCGACCTGCTGTCCACATCGGAGCGACTGCGTGCGGACGACCGCGCGGAGGACGCCGACATCCTCGAGGTCATCAGCTATCTGGCGATGGACACCGATCTGCGGGCACTGGCCGTCCGGCACGCCGAGAGCAGCCTGCCGCTCGCACTGGCCGTGCAGCGGGCGGTGGATCATCACGCCGAGGCGCTGGCGGCGTTACCCGATCCGACGCTCGCCGAACGCGCGGCCGACGTCCGTCAGGTCGGCAAACGCGTGATCGCCCGGTTGCACGGTCATGATCACGGCCTGGACGCGGAGGGCCCGGTGGTGCTGATGGCCGGCGAGATCGGCGCGGCCGACCTGCTCGAGCGGGTCGGCACGGTGGCCGCGGCGGTCTCCGTCACTGGCGGGTTCAACTCCCACGCCGCGATCGTGGCGCGCTCGCTGGGCATCCCGTTGCTCGTCGGCGTCGACCCGAGGGTGCTCGACCACTCCGACGGCGCACCCGTCGCCGTCGACGGCGTGTACGGCAAGATCGTCATCAACCCGACCCCCGCCGAGCAGACCGCCGCGGGCGAGGCGATGCGCGCCGCCCGGCAACGCCGGGAAGCCCTTGCCGAGGAACGGCATCTGCCCGCGCAGACACGGGACGGTCACACGGTCACCTTGCGCGCCAACATAGCCACCACCGTCGAGGCGCGCGCCGCGATCACCGCCAACGCCGATGGCGTCGGCCTGCTGCGCACCGAACTCCCGTTCCTCGACGCCGTCGAGTGGCCCAGCGAGGCGCAGCACAGCAGCGTTCTGCGGCCCGTGCTGCGGGCGCTGGCCGGCCGTCCGGTCACCGTGCGGACCCTCGACTACGCCGACGACAAGCTGCCGCCGTTCCTGTCCAGGGGCGGAACCGGACGATTGGGCAGGGGCCTGCCGCTCATGCTCGCCGATCCCGACGCGTTCGCGCGCCAGTTCCGGGCCATCCTCGCGACTGCGGACGGCGGAGACGTCCGCGTCATGATCCCGATGGTGGCGACTCCGGGTGAGCTGGACGCGTGCCGCCACATCCTCAACCGCGTCGCACACGATCTCGGCGTCGTGCCGCCACCGCTGGGCGCGATGATCGAACTCCCCGAAGCCGTCGCCGCGGCCGACGACATCGCCGCCCGCGCCGACTTCCTGTCCATCGGCAGCAACGACCTCACCGGTCAGATCCTCGGCCTGGATCGGCGCGATCCCGCGCTGACACCGCAACTCGCCGCACACCCGGCCGTGTTGCGCGCCATCGCCGACACCATTGCCGCAGCACACCGCCACCATCAACGTGTGTCCGTCTGTGGCGACGCCGCCGCGCACCCGCTCGTCGTGCCGCTGCTGGTCGGTCTCGACTGCGACGTGTTGTCGGCGGGGCCGGCCCACCTCGACCAGGTGCGCGCCATCATCCGTCGCCTCGACCACACGACGTGCGCCAACATCGCGCACCATGCCCTCACCCTCACCACTGCCGAACAGGTCTGGGATGCCGTCCGCGAACACTGCAGCCCGCGACTTCCCTGACCACACACAGAACTGGGTCTTGGCAACTCACCGCCCGATGGACTGGATGTGCCCTCCCAGGCCGCGGTAGGGAGGCCAGCCTGGGTCGCCGGTCCTGGCGAAGGCGACCCACGCGCGGTGCGTGCCGGCGGCGAGCTCGGTCGGTGGGTCCACGTCGCCGAGCAACGCGTCGCGCCCGCGTAGCGCGGGCAATGAGACGTGGTCGAAGACGAACGGCAGCTCCACGACGTGGATCGCGCCCAACTGCCCGTCGAGCGCGCTGGAACGCCAGCCGAACTCGTAGCGGTAGGTGCGGCCTGGCGCGGCCGTCGCATGTGCTGCGGCGAGCAGTGCGGTGCCGGTGCCGAACAGGCCGTCGCCCAACAGGATCGAGCGCAGCTCTGCCGCGCCGGCATCCGGAAACCGTTGCCGGTAGGCGTGTACGGCTGCGGTGGGGTCGGGGTGGAATCGTGCGGCCGTGTCGTGGACGTCGGCGTCGGTGCTGCCCGCGAGCAGTCCGAGTGGTGCCAGGTAAAGGTTTCCCTCGTCCAGGTTCGTCCCGGTCAGCAGGTCGGCCCGGCAGCCGGCGATCGCGGCGGCCGGGTGGCGTTCGCTGATCACGCCGAACCTCGTGATACCGCCGAGGGGGTCGTGGTTCGTGGAGGTGCGGAGGTCTAGTTCGTTGAGGCGGGGGAGGATTTCCAGGAAGCGTTCGTCGGGAACGTCGGTGAGGTTCGCCGCCGTGGGTTCGAGGCCGAGTGCGTGGCCGACCGCTGTGGTGACGATGGTCGCTTGTTCCGGGGTGAACGCCGCGGTGCCGCTTCCACTTTGGACGATGGCCCGCTGGAAGAGTCCTTGTGCGGACGGGTCGGCGAGGATGCCTGCGACGATGATCGCTCCGGCGGACTGGCCGAACAGCGTGACGTTGCCCGCGTCGCCGCCGAAGCCGCTGATGTTGTCCTGGACCCATTGCAGGGCCGCGAGCACGTCGAGCAGGCCGCGGTTGTCCGGTGCGTCGGGCAGGTGCAGGAAGCCGGGGACGCCCAGGCGGTAGTTGACGGTGACCAGGACTACGCCGTCGCGGAGGAACGCCGATCCGTCGTAGAGCGGTGCGTGGCTGGAGCCGGCGACGAAGCCACCACCGTGCACGAAGACCATCACCGGGTGGGGGCGTCCGTCGCGTCGCGGGGCCCACACGTTGACCGTGAGGTAGTCCTCACCGCGTCGCCAGCCGGGGCCGAAGTAGGGCGACATGTCGAGTGTGCCGAACTGGTCCCGGACGGGCTGGGGCGCGGTGGGGCCCGGCTGGGTCGCGTCGCGGATCTCGGTCCATCCGGGATGAGGTTGTGGTGCTGTGAAGCGCGCGGCCCCGACCGGAGGTGCCGCGTAGGGGACCGAGAGGAAGACCGTGCCGTGGTCGTGCCGGTGTCCGCGGATCTGGCCGGACGTGGTGGTGGCGACGGTCGCGTCTGTCGGTGGCATCGGATTTCCTCGCTGTGGTGCGGAAATCCGGGGTCGCCGAGCCGGTGACGACCCCGGACCTTGTTGTCAGTACCGGGAGAACGGTGCCCAGTTCTTGATCGCGAAGCCGTCACCGCGGTGCTCGACCTCCAGTGCGCTGTGGCCGCTGAAGTGAGCGGGCAGCACCAGGGCAGTGGTGTCCGCGGCCCAGCCGAGCAGCCTGCGCCGGGTCGCGCGGGACTGGACCGGGTCCACGCAGAAGCAGCTGTTGTGGTCGGGATGCGTGACCTGGAGCGGGGTGTGCATCAGGTCGCCCGCGAACAGCGCATTGTCGTTGCCGGAGCTCAGGACGACGACACTGGAGCCGGGGGTGTGGCCGGGCGCGGACTCCAGCCGCAGGTTGGTGTCGATCAGGTGGCTGCCCTCCCACAGCTGAACCTGGCCCGCCGCGTGGACGGGAGTGACGCTGTCCTCGAAGACGTTCTCGTTGACGCCCCCGGCCATGCCGGAGTTGGTGGCCGGGTTGAAGAACTCGAAGTCGGCCTTGGGCATCAGGTAGGTGGCGTTGGGGAACGTGGGCACCCATGCGCCGTCGACCAGCCGCGTGTTCCAGCCGACGTGGTCGACGTGCAGGTGGGTGTTGACCACGAGGTCGACGTCCTCCGGCCGGACGCCGGCGCGTTCGAGGTTGCCGAGGTAGTCCAGTTCCAGGTGGTCCCACGCGTCGACGGCAGGACGGGACTTGCCGTTGCCCACACCGGTGTCGATGAGGATCGTCCTGCCCTCGCTGCGCAGCAACCAGGTCTGCATCGCCACTTTGACCAGATCGTTCTGGTCGTCCAGGTGGTCGGGCACCAGCGTCGCGTGGTGCTCCTGCCAGGCGGGCGCGGGCAGATCGGGGAAGAACTGGGCGGCCGGCATGATCGGGCCGTGCGTCTCCTCGACCCTGGTGATCGTGACGTCGCCGAGTTTGATCTCGTTCATTCGTTGCACCTCAACGGTTTCGGGCATGCGGCAGCGCCACACCCCGCAGATGTGTTGGATCGGGAATCAGGAGATGTCGGCCGGGACCGGCGGCGTTGCCGTGGCCTGGTCGAGCAGGGCCAGGGTGGTGTGCGACGGCGAGTCCGGTGCCGCGGTCGCGACGACGATGTTCGGACCCTGCCCGGTGTTCAGGGTCTGCTGGGTGACGACCAGCGGACCCACCAGCGGATGCCTCATCTCGTAGACGGCGGTCGCGCACGCCCTGACGCGGTGGTCGGCCCACATCGTGGCGAACTCCGGGCTCTTCGCGCTCAGTTGCCCGACCAGTTCGTGCAGCGCGGTGTCGTCCGGGTGTTGCCCCGCCATCAGGCGCAGGTTCCCCACCACTGCTTTGGCTTTGCTCGGCCAGTCCGCGTACAGCTCACGGGTGTGGGCGTCGAGGAACACCAGCCGGGCCATGTTGGGGCGGGGCGCCGACCGCACGGCGTCGAAGTTCAGGTGCCCGGCGAACAACGCGTGCCCCAGCCGGTTCCACGCCAGCACGTCGCTGCGGCGGCCGAGCACGATCGCCGGAACGCCGGCCAGCGCGTCGAGCAGCTGGCCCGTCGCCTCCGACACGCGTTCGGGAGCGGGCCGGCGTGCCCGCCGGGCCTTGGCGGGCCTGGCCAGAGCGTGCAGGTGCTGCCGTTCGGCCTCGTCCAGCCGCAGGGCCGTGGCGAGAGCGTCCAGCACCTCGGGCGAGGCGCTCTCCGAATGCCCCTGCTCGAGCCGCGTGTAGTAGGAGCTGCTGACGCCGGCCAGCCGCGCCAGCTCCTCCCGCCGCAGACCCGGCACCCGGCGCCGCTCACCGTAGGTCGCGACGTCGACGTCCTCGGGACGCAGCTGCGAACGCCGCGTCTTGAGGAAGGCCCCCAACCGGGCAGTTTCGCTCATGGAACCGAGTATGGGCGCGGCCTGAACGGCGTGCCTCTCCCAGCCAGGGATACCCAACGCCGGGAGTGGCACCCGATCGAACCGGACGATGAACTGGGTGCCGCTGGAACACTCTTCGAACAAAGGAATTCCATGAAAGCGGCAGAGTTCACCTTCACCCGCCGGGCGTGGATCGACGCCGTTCCGGAAGACGTCTACCGACTCGTCAGCGACGTGTCGGCGATCAGCCGGTGGAGCCCCAACGCTAGCGAGGTCGCTTATGACGACGGTGCGGGGCCTGAGGTCGGCGCGTGGTTCAGCGGGCGCAACCGCAGGGACGGCAAGGAATGGGTCACCCGCTCGCAGGTCGTGAAAGCCGAACCTGGCGCGGCGTTCGCGTTCGTGGTCGGGGGAGCGGACGACGGCATCGTCGAATGGAGCTGGACCTTCCAGGCCAGCGGCCGCGGCACCGTGGCCGAGCAGTCCTGGCGGCTGCTGCGCCTGGACCCGGTGCTCGGCAGCACGCGTGCCGAGGTCGCCGCGTTGCGCGACTACATGGCGGCGAGTGCGGAAAGCACGCTCGCATCGCTCGCGGAATGGGTTGCGAATAATCGGCTGGAGGTCAGGTCGTCTCGGGAAGGGCGGTAGCAGCGCGATGTGCCTGGTGACCAGGGCGTCGGGGAATTGCTGTGCCGTCGGCACGACGACCGCCGGTCCGCGGGGTCACGACGTCGTGTGGGCGGAGACTTCCCTCGATCCGCGCGTTGTCCTCGCACAGCGCCTTCGAGTACGCCCAGTCCCGCCCCACGAGTCGACACCGGTCACGGTGCCGTCCGCTGACACCTTCGCGAGCTTGACGACCGCGCGGATACAGGTGCGATAGCGCGGCTGGCGCCCTGGCGAGTCTTCCTCGGCTCCGGTGCCCGGGCCTTCCCCCGACATCCGGCGATCGTAGGGCCGGGCTCGTCAACCGCACAGGGTCTGGTGGGCGGCTCTGGCGGCGAGGATGGGCAGGAAGTTCTGGAACTTGGCTTCGTGGGACAGGCGGTCGTAGGCCTCGGACACCGCTTGCCTGACCGTCCGGTAGTCCGCCTTGCCGTCGCACAGTCGTGTGGCTTCCTCGGCGGCGAGGTCGAGTTGGGCTTCGATCTCGGCGTGGAGGTCGTGTGGGTCGCGAACCTTGTGTCCGTTGAGGGTTGGGGTCATGGCTCCTCCCGGCTGATCCTCTCCGGCTGACCATTCGGGTAGAGGTTGCCCTCTGCCTGAATTGCCCAAACGGACGGCCGCGCGTCGGGCTAGCGCTGCTGGCCTCTTGCCGCGAAGTTCATCTTCAGGTACGCGTGCGTTCATCCGGAGCGGAAACTCAGCGGCGTATGGAAGTCCTTGTTGTGGTCGTGGTGGTGACGGCGTTGGCGTTCGACTTCACCAACGGGTTTCACGACACCGCTAATGCGATGGCCACGTCGATCGCGACCGGTGCGTTGTCGCCGCGTGTCGCTGTGGCGGTGTCGGGTGTGCTGAACCTGGTCGGTGCGTTCCTGTCGATCGAGGTCGCGCGCACGATCGCCAGCGGGCTGGTCGACGAGAGCCGGATCGGGCCCGCGGTCGTGTTCGGCGGGCTCGTCGGGGCGGTGGTGTGGAACTTGGCGACGTGGCTGCTGGGCTTGCCTTCCAGTTCGTCGCACGCGTTGTTCGGGGGCTTGATCGGGGCGACGTGGGTGGCGGCGGGGTCGGACGCGGTCAGGTTCGGTGCCGTGGTCGAGAAGGTGCTGGTGCCCGCTGTCGCGTCGCCGCTGATCGCCGGAGTGGTCGCGGGCGTGGGGACCTATCTCGCTTACACGATCACGCGCAGGGCGAAGGCGGCCACACGCGGGTTTCGGTACGGGCAGATCGCCTCGGCGTCCTTGGTGTCGCTGGCGCACGGCACGAACGACGCTCAGAAGACGAGGAGACCAAGCGCCGCACCGGTCCCTGCACCCCGCTGTGGGCCGGGCTGACGGTGATCTTCCTGACCAGCGCGCTGACGGCGTTCCTGCTGCCCCGGTCGACCGGCCGGCGAACCTCTCCTGCGTGGGAGACTCGCTGACCCTCAGCGGTTCCGCGGCGTTCGCCTCGACCGCCGCCAAACCTCGCCGGCGCCTGCGAAACGTTGTGCCCAGGCGCGGTGATCAGGCTGAGCACCCGAGGCAGCGTCGCCGTGCGCCGACCCGAAGGTCGCGGGCCTCTGCAGCGGCTGAGTCCTTCGGCGACGGTCGTGCTGGTCGCGAGGTCCAAGCAGGACAGAGCCCGGCCGGATGGATCATCCGGCCGGGCTCTGGTGTCGTTCGTGCTCACCGCTGTCGAATCAGCGGGCGGCAGTAGGACTAGGCGGGGACGATGTTCTCCGCCTGCGGGCCCTTCTGGCCCTGCGTGATGTCGAAGGAGACCTTCTGGCCCTCCTGGAGCTCACGGAAGCCCTGAGCGGCGATGTTCGAGTAGTGGGCGAAGACGTCGGCGCCGCCACCGTCCTGCTCGATGAAGCCGAAGCCCTTTTCGGCGTTGAACCACTTGACGGTTCCGGTGGCCATGGTGCACTCCAAGCATAAATGTGGCACCCGCACCGTGCGGGAGCCGGATGGTCCGTCATGGCCGAAGGCACTGAACAGCAAAACGCCCGTGACCTGCGATCACGGGCGAACGGCACTTCGAAGCCATGACAGATTCCATCATGCTACACCCGCGGATCTTGGCGGCCGGCACCGACCCGGCTCTGCGGGCTCGTGGGCCGGTTGCGGACGCGACCACCGCCGGTCAGTTCTCCGCCGGAGCCGGGGTGTACCAGGCCCACAGGAACGTGGTGATGACGAGCAGGCCGAGGATGATCAGCGGGGCGTCGGCGAGGAAGTGGCCGCGCGCGGCGCCGAGCACGCCCGCCGGAATCGGCACGAGCCACACGGCCAGCGGCGGGTGCGGTGAGTTGGCCCAGCGGGGATGCGGCCTGGGGTGCTGCATCGTGTAGACGATGCCCCAGCGCGACTTGGCACGGAGCCTTCCCGCGGGCCAGATGCGGACGTGCGGCTCTGGTTCTACCACCGCCCGCGCGCCGAGTCCGTCCTTCAGTCGCGCTGTCACCGTCTGGCCGGGGGTGAGGCGTTCGAGTGCGGGATGCCAGTAGACGCGCTGCCACTGCGCTCCCGGGACCACGCGGGGCACGTCCGGCAGTTCGGCCAGCGCCTCCGGGTCCAGCGGGGTTTCGGGCGGCGCGAGCAGCAGTGCCATGCTCTTCTTCGCGCCCAGGTTGTCGCTGTGGCCCCGGACCACCACCACTTGCACGGGTTCGGAACGTCCGGCTGCGGCCGACCGGTTCAGCCAGCCGCGCGTGGCCCAGGCGAGCAGCACCAGGAACACCACCGCGCCGATCACCGTTGTGGGCCACCAGTTTTCCCACCCCGTGGCCTCCTCGGCGTTGCGCGCGCCGGCTTCCGCCGACACGACCTTCTCGCGGTCCAAGGCCGGCAGGTACGGTCCCCTCTCCTTCGGGTTGCCTTCGTCCGGGTCGTAGCGGAGGCGGAACGGACGTCCTGGCGCCCAGTGGTCGGGCTCGTCCAGCTCGAACCACGTCGTCTGCTCGTGGCCCTCCTGGTCGTCCCACACGACAAGGGCCTTCTCGTCGGGAGGCCGGTACCCGTCGACCACCTTGCCCTCGACCTCGACAGTCGCACGCGTGTGCACCGCGTTGGTCGCCATGGTCTGGATCAACCCGATTCCCGCGACCAGACCGAGCGCGGCGACCGCGGTGAGGACCGAGAACCGCACAACATTCCAGGTGAAGCGCCCAGAACTCGCCATCACGACCCCTCCGCCATCCCGTGGCGACCTCGTATCGGACAAGCCGTACACGACGCGACGCGGGCTGACCACCCGTTGATCGTGATTGCCTGTTTTTGCCAAGTGGTTCGGGACGCGAGCAGCCCGCCCGATCCTGGGGTCGCACCGAAGTAGTGCGGCAGCGGTCAGCGTCGCTAGCGTGCCGGGAGTATGAGACGGTTCGTTTTGGTGCTGCTGATGCTGGCCGGGACGGTCGCGGCGACGGCGCCGCTGCAGGCACAGGCCTCCCGGCCCAACATCATCTTCTTTCTGGTCGACGACCTGTCGTCGGACTTGTTGAAGTACATGGACAACACGAGGTCGCTGGCGGACGGCGGGACGCGGTTCGCCAACTACTTCGTGTCGAACTCGCTGTGTTGTCCCTCGCGTGCCTCGATGTTCACCGGCGAGCACCCGCACAACACCGGGGTGCTGACGAACGAGGGTGCCGACAACGGTGGGTATCCGGCGTTCGAGCGGCATGAGGGTCGTACGTACGCGCCCGCGTTGCACCAGCAGAACTACCGCACCGGGTACATGGGCAAGTACATCAACGAGTATCCGGTCGGTGAGAACTTCAAGGTGCCGGTCGGGTGGGACGAGTGGCACGTCGTCGGAGGATCCGGCTACGCCGAGCGCGACTACGGCATCACCGACTACGTGCGCGAGACGGGCGTCAGGCGGCTCGTGCGGGACACGGACACTTATCTGACCGACCGGCTGGCGCGTACGGCAGAGGACTTCATCGACCGGTCGCGGGCGCAGGCGCCGAACCGGCCGTTCTTCTTGCAGGTGGCGACGTTCGCGCCGCACCAGCGCGTGCCGTTCCAGCCCGGTCAGGGTGAGCCGCGGTTTCCTCCTGCGCCTCGTGACCGGCCGGGAGGCGAGTTCCCCCAGGGCGACTGCGGTGGACCGGGTTGTCTGAGCATCGACGTGGCACGGGAGCTGCCGACGTTCGACGAGGACACCTCGGACAAGCCGGGCTGGGTGAGGCGCGAGCCGTTGGGCGACAACGTGGTCGACGAGTTGCGGACCGACTTCCGCAACCGCGTTCGCATGGTGCAGTCGGTCGACGACATGGTCGGGCGGGTGCTGGCCAAGCTCACGCCGGCGGAACGGGACGAGACGTTCATCGTCTTCGCCTCGGACAACGGGTTTCACCTCGGTCAGCACCGGCTGGTCCGCGGCAAGGGCACGGCGTACGACCACGACGTCAACGTGCCGCTCCTGGTCAAGCGGCCAGGACGGGCGGGCGGCGGCAACGTTGTGCGCGAAGAGATCGCGCAGAACGTCGACCTGTTCGCCACGTTCCTGGACATGGCCGGGGCCGCGCCGGCTGACCGCGACGGGCGGAGCCTGCTGCCGTTGATCCGCAACCAGGACCAGCCGAACTGGCGCAACGCCGCGCTCGTCGAGCATCGCAGGCCGCAGGGGACCGAGGCGGATCCCGACTTCGACGACCTCGCCGCGGCCACGCCGTCGTACCAGGCGGTCCGCACCGCGAACGATCTGTACGTCGAGTACTCGAACGGGGAGAAGGAGTACTACGACCTCAAGGCAGATCCGTTGCAGCAGAACAACAAGCCGAACAACCCGCGGGCGGGGCAGCTGGCCGGTCCGCTGCGGGAGCTGGCCGGATGCCGGCAGAACTGCTGGGCCGCGGCCCACGTGCGGGGAGGCTGAGTTGAGGCTGCACAACGCACTCGCGGTCGCGCTGGTGGCGATGGTCGCCAGCGCGCCCGGCAGCGCGGCGGCCACTGCCGAGCTGACCGTGTTCACGGGGGAGAACGAGGGGGCGGTGCCCGGCGCGTTTCTCGGTGTCAACCACCGCTACACGTTCGACGGCTACGGCACGTGGGATTCGGTGAACGACCGGCCCGCACCCGACGCGCTGGAGAAGGCCCGGTCGATGGGCGTGAAGGTGCTGCGCTGGCCGGGCGGAACGGTCGCCAACACGACGCAGTGGAAGGGCACGATCGGCGCCGACCGTCGTTGCCAGCGCGACGGGCGGATCGAGCTCGGTGACCCGGGCGACCCCGCGGACGACGTGCTTGCCGCGAGGCTGCCGTCGTACGGGCTCGACGAGCACATGCGGTTCACCGAGGCGCTCGGTGCGCAGGCGCAGATCATGGTTCCGATGGCGATCGGCACCGCTGCGGACGCCGCCGACCTCGTGGAGTACCTGAACACGCCGGCCGGTGACGGCGTCAACCCCAACGGTGGCGTGGACTGGGCCGAGCTCCGGCCCGCCGGTCACCGACAGCCCTACGGGGTTACGCGGTGGGAGCTCGGCAACGAGAACTTCCACCCCAACCAGCGCTACTGGATGTCGCAGAACGAGAACGAGGCGCTCGAACAGTACATCCGCGGCGGCTCCCGGCGGATCGACGGCGAGAAGCTGGGCAAGCTGTCCACGCCCGGCGGGGCGTGCGGTGGCAGCACCGCGGACGTGCCCAGCGACGGCACCGCGAACCAGGTGTTCGACCTCAACTACCCGACCGCGCGGCCCGGCGACTTCGAGCTGCGCGTCGGCGGCGAGGTGTGGCAACGCGTGGAGACACTGGGCGGTCCGCAGGCCAGGCAGTACGTGCTCGACGAGTTTCGCGGCTCGGTGACGTTCGGCGACGGCCGGCGGGGCATGATCCCGCCGAGGGGCCAGGCGGTCGTGGCGTCCTACACGTCCGTCCACAAAGGATATGTGGAGTTCCGCGAGGCGATGCGGTCCGTCGATCCGGGTCTCGAGGTGTGCGCCTCGTGGGGCGAGCCCGCGTTCGTGCCGAAGTTCGAGGCCTTGAAGGGCAACGGGATTCCGCCGGGCAGCGTGTACGACTGCCTCACCACGCACCCGTACACGCACTTCCGGGGCAGCAACACCGCGGACTGGGACTCGAAGGTGGAGAGCCACGACTGGCACTTGCTGGGCGCTCTGAACGAACGCCGGAAGTTCGTTGCCCTGCGTGACGCGGTCCGGCGGAACGCCTCGGGCAACCCTTACCTGGCGATCTCCGAGTTCGGTGCGTTGTGGGGACCGGACGGCGGCGGGGTGTATCCCGAGTACACCTACTCGATGACGCACGCGCTCTACATGGCGAGCCAGTGGATCGACTGGCTGGAGCTGGGGGTGCCGTGGGCCGAGGGCAACGACCTGAGCTCCGACGGGATGTACACGGTGCTCGGCCGTGGACATGTGTACTCCGCCGAGGCGTGGGCCCGGGAGGCCGTGCGGCCGATGTTCGACGCCGGTGGCGTGCGGGTGCGGCAGACGCTTTCCGGCAACCCGCAGCGCAACCCCGACGACGCCGAGATGTGCGACGGGCAGGGGACGCCGCAGGACCGGTGCCGGGACGGCTACGGCAAGCTCGCCGTGACCGCCACGCGGGCACCGGACGGCACCGTGCACGTGCTGGTGGTGAACCGTTCTCCCGTGGCGGGCGACTCGGTCGACGCCAGGGTGGTGCTGCGGGGGTTCGCCGGCAACGGACGCGCGAGCGTGCGCACGGTGGCGCCGGAGAGGTTCTCCTCGGCCAACACGAGGCAGAACCCCAACGCGGTGGGCATGTCCGAGTCCTGCCGCTCCGTCGGCTCCGACGCGTTCACCACGAGTGTGCCGGCGCATTCGGTGATCCTGTTCACCCTGCCGCCGCAGGGTCGTGCTGGATGTAGTGGGGCGTAAGGGAAACTCTGGGGTCGCACCGAGATGGGCGGGAGCCTCGAGCGTGAATAGCTTGGGTGACATGACAATCACGCGAAGGTTCCTCACCGTTCTCGGTGCGGCCACGGCAATCTCGTTGGTGGCGACGCTGGACGCCAGCGCCGCCGTCCCGTTCGGCAGGGTGATCGACGGCAAGGCGACCTACTACGACGACGCGGGACTCGGCGCGTGCGGCCAGAACATCGATGCGAGCACCGAGATTCTGGTCGCGGTGTCGCCGGTCTACTGGACCGCGCCGAACCCCAACAACGACCGGTTGTGCCGCAACGTCTTCGTCGAGGTGACGCACGACGGCAAGAAGGTGCGCGCCAGGGTCAAGGACAAGTGCATGGGCTGCGACCGCGACCACGTCGACCTGAGTCTGCCGGCGTTCCGCAAGCTGGCCAACCCCGCTCAGGGCGTCATCGACGTCAAGTGGAAGTTCGTCCGCGGCTGATCGGATGTCCCGGAAGGCCGGCGCCTTCCGGGACACACCGCTGAAGCGTTGATCAGGGCGGCGTGACGCCGAGCCGGAGAATCACCCGGCTCAGCTCACGCCGCCCTTTCACGCGCAGCTTGCGGTAGACCTGGGACAGGTGCAGCTCCACGGTTCTGGTGGTCACGCCCACCTCGGCGGCCACCTCGCGGTTGCTCATGGCACACGCCAGCAGGGCCGTTCTCGACTCCTGCGGCGTGAGCAGGCTCAGCCGGTCCAGCCGTTCGCCGAGCTCGCGGGTGCGCTCGATCCACAGTGGACAGCCGAGCTGCCGTGCGATGGCCTGCGTGGCCGCGCAGGTTCGGGCGGCTTCGGCGTGGCTGCCCCTGGTGGCCAGCGCCTGCGCGAGGTTGTGCCGGGCGGGGAGCAGGCTGGTGGCCGACGTGCTGAGCAGCTGAACCGCTGCGGTGAGGTGGTCGACGGCGCGGGCGGGGTCGCCGGTCAGTGCCACCGCGTGCAAGGCGCGGCCCACCGCGGGTGGCGCGCCCCAGCGGCGGGCGGCCACCAGTTCGGCCTCGGCCAGCGATCGTGCCACCACGGGCCTGCCCGCGTCGTGGGCGCTCAGAGCGGCGGCGGAGCGCCAGGGGAGTACCGCGGGGTTGGTGATGCCGCCCGCCTCGGCTGCCCGCCCCGCGGCCGTGAAGTCCGCGTACGCGCGGTCGTGATGGCCCTGTTCCTGGTTGAAGCGGCCCCTGGCGAAGAGGTGCTCGGCGGACTCGTCGGGACGGAGAAGCACTTCCAGTGCCTCGTCGTGCAGGCCGGCATCTATCAACGCGGATGCGTGTGACGCGTCCGTGGGGTGTTGTGGTGGCTCGGCCGGCTCTCCGGCGTGGTCCAGCACGAGCAAGCAGTGGTGCGTGTCGCATGCCGAGGGATTCGACGCCAGGACGTCCCTGGCAAGCGCGATGACGGTGACGCGGTCCGTGCCCTGGTTGGTCAGCTGAACCGCGCGCACGGTGCGTTCATCGAGCACGCAGCGCTCCGGAGAGGTCTTTGCGGCCGCTGACGCCGAGCTTTCGGTACACATTGGACAGATGAGCCTCGACGGTGTGGACGGTCAGGAACAGGCGTTGTGCGATGGCACGGTTGCTGAGCCCCGCTTCGGCGAGCCCGGCGACCAGGTCCTCCTGCCTGGTCAACGCCTGTGCGGGCGCCGGGGCCAGCTGTGCCAGCGCTTCGGTGGCCTGCCGCAGTTGCGCGGGGTTCCCGGTGCGGGTGGCGGAGGTGTGCGCCGAGGCGTACTCGCCGCGTGCCGCGCGGGTGTCGCCGCGGGCAGCCAGCCTGCGGCCCAGTTCGAGCCGGGTGGCGGCCAGTTCGTGCTGTGCGCCCGCCGCGGCCAGCAGGTCGGCGGCGTCGGTGAGCAGCGCCGTTCCGTCGTCTCCGCGCACCCGTCCGAGCGTGGACAGGGCGGTGCCGACGACGCGTGGTTCACCCCAGCGCCGGGCGGCGGCCAGTTCCGCCGCGGCGAGTTGCTGGGCGAGCTCCACGCGTTGCGCGGCGTGTGCCGCGAGCGCCGCCTTCCCGCGCCACGGCACGATTGCCGTGCTCGTCACGTCCATGGCGAGGAAGTCCTGCCCACACACGAGATAGTCGATGTATGCGGCCAACGGGTGGCCCTTCGCGAGATGCACCGCCGCTCGGGCGGTGAGCAGCATCGGGCGCATCGCCGACGGCCGACACAGCTCGTGGTTGAAGTCGTTGGCCAGCAAGGTTTTCTCGGCCTCGTCCACGTCGCCCGCGTCGACCAGCACCTCGATCAGCAACGCGGCGGACAGCAGCCGCAGGGAACTCCTGGCCGGCGGTGTGTCCGCCAGCACGACGCGCGCCGTCGCCAGGTCGCCGGACAGCCGGGCGATCTGACCGCGGACCTGCGCGTGCATGGTGCGGCGGCGGCGTTCGTCGGCGAGGTCGGGGTTCACATCGTCCAGCAAGCGCTCCGCGTGTGCGCCCGCGGTCACCAGGTCGCCGGCGGCGATGAGACCGACCATGGCGCGCCAGACGCAGACCGGGTCGTCGCGGCACGAACGGGCGTCCAGCGCGGCCTGGGCGAGACGCGCGGCCTCCGGGAAGTTCGCACCGCGGAACGTCTGGTGGATGGCCATCGCGGCGAGACAGCCGGTCCGGCCGCTATCCGGGCGAGACATCGTGCGCATGCTGAGGTCCCCCAAGTCAGCACTCGGCGCCTGCGGACCGGCGGACTTTCGACGCCGGTGGGCAGGGCGGTGAGATCCGGCACCGGCACGCATCGCCTGGGCAGTCGCACTCTCTTCTTCTTGAGCGCCTTGACTGCCTTGGCGTTCCCCACGCGTAGCTTCGGGCACGGGCGGCATCGCGGCGGAGGCTTCCTCCGCTTCTCGGTGACGATCTTCTGGCAGCCGGCCTTGGCCGGCTGGAGTAACTCGACGCGCACGGCGGTGATCGCTGTCGCGTTGACCGGTGCCAATGACGCCAGCACGATCGCGAGAGCGCTCACACAAAGCGCCTGCGTGGTCGTCACGCGATAACGGAGCACGCATGGGACCGTACGAGGCAACTGTGCGACTGTCAATGTTTGCGACAGTCGCATTGTGAGACTATTTGTCGTGTGGGTATCGTCTTGGCATGCAGCCCAGGTCGTTCGCCGGTTCTCCGGATGTGCAGGTCGTGACGGGCGACCGCGGCGCCAGGACCACGCCGGAGCGGCTGGCGGTCGTGCTGCGCCGCTACCGCGAGGCGATGAAGGACGCGCTGGAGGCGCAGGACTACCGGCCGATCCCGCAGACCGCCTTCTGGTTCACGATCGAGCTCGCGCGCCGGCCTGGCACGGTCGGCGACCTGGCGCGCAGGCTCGAGATGACCAAGCAGGCCGCGAGCCGCCTCGCCGACCAGCTCGCCGCTCTCGGTTACTGCGACCGCGAACGCAGTGAGACCAACCGCAGGCAGGTGCTGCTGAGCGCGACCGAGGAGGGTCAGGGCGCCGCGATGGTGCTGCTGGCCGCCATCCAGAAACTGGACGCGAGCATGCTCGCGTCACTGGACAAGGAGCAGCGCGAGGTGTTCCACCTGGCGCTCGGGCAAATGCTGGGGTAGCACCGTAGTACCGAAGTGGACGCCGGCCTCACTAGCTTTCGAGGTGTGAGAACCCAATTACGTCCACTGTGGATAGTCCTGCTGCTGGCGCTGGCAGCTTCCCTCATCGCGCCAACGGCTTCAGCCGCTCCGCCGTACACCGTGAAGCTGGTCAACCAGACCGGCGGCCCGATCTGGGTGGGCAGCGGCGTCAACGAGGGGTCGGTGAAGATCGGCGACCTGCCGAAGCTCGAGGCGGGCGAGTCCGCCAGTGTCCACATTCCACTCGGGCCGGCGAACCAGTGGAGCGGCAAGTTCTTCGCCCGCCAGTACTGCAAGGGCGAACCGGGCTCGACGTTCCACTGCCTGGTGGGGGACTGCGGCGCGCGGCCGACCCACTGCACCACCGGCGAACAGCCCGCCAGCCTGGCCGAGTTCACCTTCGAACCGCGTGACGAGCCCGCGCCCTGGTACAACGTCAGCTACGTCAACGGCGTGAACGTCCCCATCACGATCAACCCCACCAACGGCCCGCCGCCCAACGGCCAGTTCTGCGGTGTCGCCGGATGTCCCGGCGCGCTCCTGCCCGCGTGTCCTGACGCGAACCTGCGCAGGCACCCCGGCACCGGCAAGCCGATGCTGTGCGTCAATCCCAACCGCGACGCGCAGACGCCGTACAGCAACGCGATCGCCAGGGCGTGCCCGAAGGCGTACAGCTGGTCGAAACACGACACCGAGCCGGGTAATCGCACGATGTTCAGCTGTCGCGACTGCAACAAGCTGACCGTGACGTTCCACTAGTTGGGGGAGCCTTGTCAGAGAAGGGAACACAGGGGCCGAGCCGTCGTGCCGTGCTGGCCGCGGCGATGGCGGCGCCGTTGCTGACGCTGGGAACGGCCGAGGCGGCGCCGGTGCGGAAGAAGGGGGTGGCGACGTGGCACATGCCCGGCATCAGGGCCGCGCTGGACGACGTGGGCGCGGGGTGGTTCCACAACTGGGACTCGACGAAGGGTGACATCGACCCGCCACCAGGTGTGGAGTTCGTGCCGACGATCTGGGGCCGCGATCACGTGACGCCGGAACGGCTCCGGCAGGCGGCGGCGCAGGGCACGCACCTGCTGGGCTTCAACGAGCCCGACCTGCCGCAGCAGGCGAACATGACGGTGGACCAGGCGCTGGATCTCTGGCCGCGGCTGGCCTCGACCGGCAACCGCATGGGCGCACCCGCCGTGGCGAGTGGCGCGGACCGGGAAGGAGGCTGGCTGGACCGGTTCCTCGCCGGAGCACGTGCGCGGAACCTCCGCGTGGACTTCATCCCGCTGCACTGGTACGGCGCCGACTTCGGGCCCGCCGCCGTCGGCCAGCTGCGCGGCTACCTGAAATCGGTGCACGACAAGCACCGCAAACCGTTGTGGGTGACCGAGTTCGCGCTCATCGACTTCTCCGGTCCGGTGCCGAGGTATCCGACGCAACGGCAGCTGGCGACGTTCGCCCGTGACGCCGCGGAGATGATGCACGGCCTGCCGTTCGTCGAGCGCTACGCGTGGTTCGCGCTCCCTGCCGACCGCGGTGGCACCGGTCTGTACCGAGGCGCGACGCCCAACGAGGTGGGCCGTGCCTACCGATCCGTCGAAAGGACAGCAGGCTGATGAGGTTCCGTGTCGCAGGATTGGTGCTGGCGGCCTTTTTCGCCGTCGTCACCCCACCCGCGTCGGCCGACGCGTTCATGGTCACGCCGGCCCAGTTCGACCGGATGTTCCCCAACCGCAACGACTTCTACACGTTCGCGAGCCTGCGCCAGGCAGCGAACACGTTCCCGGCGTTCGCCAACGGTGAGGAACCGGCCGTGCGCAGGCAGGAGTTCGCCGCGTTCCTGGCGAACGTCAGCCACGAGACCGGCGGCCTGCGGTTCGTGGTCGAGCAGAACCCCGGTGGCGACTACTGCGAGCCCCGCCCGTTCGGCTGCCCGGAAGGTCCCGCCGCGTACCACGGGCGCGGGCCGCTGCAGCTCAGCTGGAACTACAACTACAAGGCGGCAGGCGACGCGCTGGGCGCCGACCTGTTGCACCGTCCGAACCTGCTGCAGACCAACGCGACGCTCTCGTGGCGCGCCGCGCTGTGGTACTGGATGACGCAGAACGGCCCCGGCAGCATGACGCCGCACCAGGCGATGGTGCGCGGCCGAGGCTTCGGCGAGACCATCCGCAGCATCAACGGCGCTCTCGAGTGCGACGGGGGCAACCCGGCGCAGGTCGCCAGTCGTGTGCGGGCGTACCGCGAGTTCACCGGGATCCTCGACGTCCGGCCTGGTGACCAGTTGTCCTGTTGAGCCACGCGGCTCAGTCGGATCAGCCCGCCGATTCTGGGTGAAAACCCAGGTCGGCGGGTTTTTCGTGCTGTGGCCACGGCCCCCAGGTGGCGGGTGTCGCCCGGTCACTCGGCTGGACGGTTCGGCTGGTTCACGGGTGCCGCGAGGCATGCCGCCTGGCCGATGATCGTGATCCCCGGCCACGATCAAGGAAGACGGAGTTGTTTCACCGTGCGCACCGCGACTGACCGCGCGACCTGGCGAACTCTCTTGGGATACGCCAGGCCACAGCGGCGGACCATCCTTTGTGGAGGGATGCTGTTCCTGCTGAGCGGTCTTGCCGCCGCCGCGCAACCGTTGGCGGCCAAGGCACTGGTGGACCGGCTGGGCTCAGGTGACTCGATCACCGGTCTGCTGGCGTTGCTGGTCGGGCTGGCGCTGGCCGGCGCCCTGATCGCGATGGCCGGTGACTACCTGCTCGAACGTGCCGCCGAGTCGGTCGTGCTGGTCGCCAGGAAGCGGCTGGCCCGGCGGTTGCTCTCGTTGCGTGTGCCCGCGGTGCAACGCGCGGAGCCTGGAGACCTGTTGTCCCGGTTCACCGGTGACACGACGTTGCTGCGTGAGGTGTGCACGCACGCCCTCGTCGCACTCGTCACCGGCTCGGCGACGACCGTGGTGATGGTCGTGATGATGGGTGTGATGGACCTCGTCCTGCTGGGCATCACCTCGGCCGTGCTACTGGTGGTGGGTGTGCTCGCCCTGGCCGGGATGCCGATGATCGAGAAGGCGTCCCACGCCGCCCAGAGCGCTGTCGGTGAGACGGGTGCACGGCTGGAGCGCGTGCTCGGCGCCTTCCGGACCGTGAAGGCGGCCGGTGCCGAAGCAGGGGAGATCGCCGCGATCGAACGCGGTGCCGAGAACGCGTGGCGTGCCGGTGTGCGTTCGGCGTGGTGGGAATCGCTGGTGCACGGTGCCAACAGCCTCGCGGTCCAGGCGTCGTTCCTCGCCGTGCTCGGCGTCGGCGGCGCGCGGGTCGCGACCGGAGCGATCTCACTGTCCACTTTGGTGGCTTTCCTGTTGTTCCTGTTCTACCTGAACGAGCCGATCGGGCAGTTGCTGCACGCCGGCAGCAGGCTGCAGATCGGGCTCGCCGCCGTGCGCAGGCTGGGCGAGGTCGACCGGATGCAGACCGAGCCGGTCGGCACCGGTGGCGCCGAGGTGGGGGAGGGCGGAGCTCGCCTGACCTTCTCCAACGTCCGGTTCCGGTACGGCCCGGACCTGCCGGAGGTCCTGCGCGGCGTGAGCGTCGACGTGCCCGCGTTGGGCATGACCGCGTTCGTCGGTCCTTCCGGTGCGGGGAAGTCGACGTTGTTCGCGCTGATCGAGAGGTTCTACGAGCCGGACTCCGGCCGCGTCCGGCTGGACGGCCGCGACCTGGCGGACTGGGATCTGGCGAGTCTGCGCGCGGGCATCGGGTACGTCGAACAGGACGCGCCGCTGTTGTCCGGGTCGTTGCGCGAGAACCTCGTCTACGGCCGCCCGGACGCGACCGACGAGGAGATCCGCGACGTGGTGGCGCAGACCCGGCTGGACTCGCTCGTCGAGCGGCTGCCCGGCGGGCTGGACACCCCCGTCGGGCACCGCGGCACCTTCCTGTCCGGCGGTGAGCGGCAACGGGTCGCGCTCGCCCGCGCGCTGATCAGCCGTCCGCGGTTGTTGCTGCTCGACGAGATCACCTCACAGCTGGACGCCGCGAACGAGATGGCGATCAGGGACGTGGTGATGACCGCGGCGAAGACGATGACGGTGCTCGTGGTGGCGCACCGGCTGTCGACGGTGACGCAGGCGGACCGGATCGTCGTGCTGGACAACGGGACCGTGCGGGCCACCGGCACCCATGACGAGCTCGTCCTCGGTGATCCGTTGTACGCCGAGTTCGCCGCCACCCAGCTGCTCACCGGCGAAACCCGGAAGTGACGAATTTCGGTTGCGGCGCGGGCCGCGGGCCTGTTCCACTGCGCTTGACCAGTCGTCCGGACAAGGAGAAGGCACATGCGCGTGGCGTTCGTGTTCACCCAGAAGGTATTCGTTGCCTATCTAGAGGACATGACGCTTGTCGCGCACCTTGAACTTGGGGATTCTGGCTCACGTCGACGCTGGTAAGACCAGCCTCACCGAGCGGTTGCTGCACACCGCCGGTGTCATCGACGCACTCGGCAGCGTGGACGCGGGGAACACGCAGACCGACTCGCTCGCGCTCGAACGGCAGCGCGGCATCACGATCAAGTCCGCCGTCGCGTCGTTCGTCGTCGGCGACGTCGTGGTCAACCTGATCGACACACCGGGCCACCCGGACTTCATCGCCGAGGTGGAACGGGTGCTCGACGTGCTCGACGGCGCCGTGCTGGTGGTGTCCGCGGTCGAGGGCGTGCAGGCGCAGACCCGCGTGCTCATGCGCACGTTGCGGCGCCTGGAGATCCCGACCGTCGTGTTCGTGAACAAGATGGACCGTCGTGGCGCCGACGGGCCGCGGGTGGCGCGCGACGTGGCCGAGAAGCTCGAGACCGAGGCGCCGATCTACTTCGGGTCCGCGATCACCGGTGCCGGCCTTGACGAACTGATCGCCGGTGTCACGTCGTTGTCGCTGGCGACCGGCGTGGCCGACGGGCCGCTGTCCGGCACGGTGTTCAAGGTCGAACGGGGCAGGGCGGGGGAGAAGGTCGCGTTCGTGCGGCTGTTCTCCGGGACCGTGCGCGTGCGGGATCGGGTGAAAATCGGTGACAGCGAAGGAAAAGTCACCGGGATCGCGGTGTTCGAGCCAGGCGCCGCGCCGCGTCGTGCCACCGCCAGGGCGGGGCAGATCGCGAAGCTCTGGGGCCTCGACGCCCGCATCGGCGACACGATCGGCGTCGCTCGTCACGACCGAGTCCACCACTTCGCGCCGCCGACGCTGGAAACCGTTGTGGAGTCGGACAACCGGGTGGCTCTGCACGCCGCACTGCAGCAGCTCGCCGAGCAGGACCCGTTGATCAACCTGCGGCTCGACGGCGACGACATCGTGGTCTCGTTGTACGGCGAGGTGCAGAAGGAGGTCATCGAGGCGACGCTCGCGCTGGAGTACGGCGTTGCTGTCACGTTCCGCGAAACGAGGACGGTCCGCGTGCACCGTCCACGGGGCGTGGGCGAGGCGGTGCGGTTCCTCGGGCAGAACCCGTATGCGGCCACCGTCGGGTTCCGGGTGGAACCGGGGCCGGAGGAGTTCCGGCTCGAGGTGGAGCTGGGCTCGTTGCCGCTCGCGTTCTTCAGGGCCGTCGAGGACGCCGTGCGCGACACGTTGCGCGCTGACCGGATTCACGACTGCACGGTCACGATGACGCACTCCGGATACTCGTCACCGGTGAGCGTGGCGGGCGACTTCCGGGGCCTGGCGCCGATCGTGCTGCGGGAAGCGTTGCGGCGGGCGGGAACCGTGACGTGCGAGCCGATGCACCGCTTCCGGCTGGAGATTCCGGCCGACGCGCTGCACGCGGTGCTCGCCGCGCTGGGCAAGGTCGGAGCCGTTCCGCTGACGACGACTTCCACCGTGCTCGAAGGACTTGTCCCGGCGGCACGGGTGTACGAGCTGCAACGACGGCTGCCCTCGCTGACCCGTGGGGAAGGTGTGCTGGAGAGCGAGTTCGACCACTACGCCTGAAGCGTTGGCCTTCGGTTGCTCGGTCCAGCGAAAGACGACGTTCGGCCCATGGTGCCGAGGCTCGATGTGTCGTTACCCTCCGTACTGGGAGCGCTCCCAGAAATGCCTCTTGCACCCTGCCATTGGAGGCTCACATGCATCGGCGCATGTCGAGGGCGATGACAGTCGTGGTCCCGGCGTCACTGGTCGCGGCGACGTTCACGGTTCAGACGGCCACGAGCGCCGCGGCGGTGACCGACGGGCCCGCGCTGGCGGTGGACGTGTCCGCCGCCCGGCACGCGATCAGCCCCGGCATCTACGGCCTCAACGGCGGCGATCCGGCGTTCAACGCCGAGATCGGCCAGTCGGTGGCACGATGGGGCGGCAACGCGGCCAGCCGCTACAACTTCAAGAACCACACCTACAACACCGGCAGTGACTGGTTCTTCGAGAACATCGTCGCTGACGAGGCGCACACCGTCGAAGGCATGGTGGGGTCCAACCTCGGCCGCGGCATCAAGCCGGTCGTCACGGTGCCCATGAGCGGCTGGGTGGCCAAGGACTCGCCGTCGTCACATCCGTTCACGTGCGGCTTTCCGGCGACCCGGTTCCCGCGGCAGGACAGGTTCGACGAGTGGGATCCCAACTGCGGCAACGGGCAGCTCGACGGCAAGACCCTCGCCGCCGTGCCCGAGGACAGCTCGATCAGGGCGGACGCGGCGTTCGCGGGCGAGATGGTGACGCACCTGGTGGACAGGTTCGGCACGGCGGCGCAGGGTGGCGTGCCGATCTACGAGCTCGACAACGAGCCGGTGCTCTGGGCCAGCACGCATCGCGACGTGCACCCCGAGCTGGTCTCGTACGACGAGCTGGGCGGCAAGGGCACCGCGACCGCCGCGGCGATCAAGGCGGCCGACCCGAGTGCGGCGGTGCTCGGCCCGTCCGGCTGGGGGTACTGCGAGTGGGTCGCGTCCGGTGTGGACGGTTGCGGTCCGGGTGCGGACGCTGCCGCGCACGGCGGGCTCAACCTGTCGCAGTGGTACCTGAAGAACATGAAGGACTACAGCGACGCGCACGGGGGCAAGCGCTACCTCGACTACTTCGACCAGCACTTCTACCCGCAGATCAGCGGCGACAAGAACCCCGAGGCCAACGCGTTGCGGCTGCGCTCGGTCCGCTCGTTGTGGGACCCGACCTACGTCGAGGAGTCCTGGATCGGCCCCGGCGGGGTCAACGCGCCGCCGCTGCAGTTCATCCGGACGATGAAGCAGTGGATCGCCCAGTACAACCCCGGCACCAAGACCGCGATCACCGAGTACAACTGGGGTGCGCTGGACGACATCAACGGCGCCCTCGCGCAGGCCGACATCCTGGGCGTCTTCGGACGTGAAGGCCTCGACCTCGCCACGATGTGGGGCGAGCCCAAGCCGACCGATCCGGGTGCGTACGCGTTCCGGATGTACCGCAACTACGACGGCGCGGGCAGCCGGTTCGGTGACGTCAGCGTGTCGGGCACCTCCGCGGACCAGGGGCGGCTGGCCGTCTACGCGGCGGAGCGCTCGTCCGACAAGGCGCTGACCGTCATGGTCGTCAACAAGACCGCGGACGACCTGACCTCGCCGCTGTCGGTGGCCGGGTTCGACAGCGCCGGTGCGGCACAGCGGTTCACTTACGGCACAACCGATCTGGGTGCCATCGTGCGTGGGAGCGACCTGCCGGTGAGCAACGGCCGTGTCGATGCCACGTATCCGGCGAACTCCATCACGCTGTTGGTCCTGCCGCCGGCCGGCTGCTCGGCGAGCTTGCAGGTCAACGGTGACTGGGGCAGCGGGCACGTCGCGACGGTGACCGTCACCAACAACCGCGCCACGGCGATGAAGGGGTGGCGGGTCGCCTGGACGTGGCCCGGCGGCCAGCAGGTCACCAACTCGTGGAACGCCACCCTGACGCAGAACGCGGCCGGCGTGGTCGCCGCGGACGTCGGGTGGAACGGCTCGATCGGTGCGGGCGGAGGTACGACGTTCGGGTTCCAGGCCAACGGTGCAGCGGCTGCACCGAGGCTGATCTGCAGTCCCACCTGAACCACCCCGCTGGTGTGAACGGTCACCTCCCACTTGCATGCACTCGTGTATCCGATACATTCGTGTATCGAACAGGAGGCAGGCATGGCGACCGAACGCGGGCCCAGGGTGACCAAGCGGCGCGGCGAGACCCGTCAGCGGTTGCTGGAGGCCGCGCTCGTGGTGTTCGCCGAGGAGGGCTTCGGCCGGTCCACCGTGGAGCAGGTGTGCTCTCGCGCCGGGTACTCGCGCGGGGCGTTCTACTCGAACTTCTCGACCCTGGACGAGCTCTTCCTCGCCATGTGGGAGCAGCGGTCCGCTGACCACGTCGCCAGGATGCGCGAGGCGTTCGAAGCCTCGGAGCAGGAGTCCGCGCCCGACCTCCAAGGTGTCGTCGAGCATCTGCTGCGGGCGGTGCCGCTGGACGAGGAGTGGTACCGGGTGAGCGCCGAGTTCACCGCTCACGCGCTGCGCAGCCCGGATCTGAGGCGGGTGATCGCCGACCGGGAGAGGGCCATCGCGGCGTCGACGCTGCCGTTCCTGCTCAAGGCCCTGGCCGGGATCGGCCGCGTCGTGCCCGATCCCGAGGCGTTGTCGCAGGCACTGGTCGCCGTGCACGACGGCACCGCGCTGCAGTGTCTCAGCGAACCGGGCGACGCCGTGGTGCGGCGGCGCCGGACCGACCTGTTCACCCGTGTCGTCATCGCGTACAGCAACGAAAGCGGAGAAGAGTCATGACCGAGCAAGCGGACGTCATCGTGGTCGGAGCCGGGCTCGCGGGCCTGGTCGCGACCTACGAGCTCACCAAGGCCGGACGCCGGGTCGTGGTCGTGGAGCAGGAGAACCGCGCGAACCTGGGCGGTCAGGCGTTCTGGTCGCTCGGCGGGCTCTTCCTCGTCGACAGCCCGGAGCAGCGGCGCAACGGCATCAAGGACTCCTACGACCTGGCGCTGCAGGACTGGCTGGGCTCCGCGGGGTTCGACCGCGACGACGAGGACCACTGGGCCCGGCAGTGGGCACAGGCCTACGTCCGGTTCGCCGCCACGGAGAAGCGCCAGTACCTGCGCGATCTAGGACTGCGCTTCACGCCCGTGGTCGGGTGGGCCGAGCGCGGCGGTGGCCTCGCCGACGGCCACGGCAACTCCGTGCCGCGCTTCCACCTGACCTGGGGAACGGGCCCGGAGGTGGTGCGCGTGTTCGCCGAGCCGGTGCTCGAGGCCGAACGCCGCGGGCTGGTCCGGTTCGCGTTCCGGCACCAGGTCGACGAGCTGGTGGTCGAGAACGGTGCCGCCGTGGGTGTGCGGGGGAGTGTCCTCGAGCCGTCCGATCTGGAGCGTGGCAAGGCGTCGTCACGAGTCGCCGTCGACAGCTTCGAGTTGCGCGCCAAAGCCGTGATCGTCACCTCGGGCGGCATCGGGCACAACCACGACCTCATCCGCGCGAACTGGCCGGCCGAGCGTCTCGGCAAGTGCCCGGAGACGATGATCTCCGGGGTGCCCGCGCACGTCGACGGGCGGATGCTGGCGATCAGCGAGACCGCGGGCGCGAACCTCGTCAACCGCGACCGGATGTGGCACTACACCGAGGGTCTGCACAACTGGGACCCGATCTGGCCCGACCACGCGATCAGGATCATCCCCGGCCCGTCGTCGCTGTGGTTCGACGCCACCGGAAAGCGGCTGCCCGCACCGAACTTCCCCGGCTTCGACACCAACCAGTCGATGAAGGCGATCCTCTCGACCGGTTACGACTACTCGTGGTTCGTGCTGAACCAGTCGATCATCAACCGGGAGTTCGTGCTGTCGGGCTCCGAGCAGAACCCCGACATCACCGGCAAGGACATCCGCCTCACCCTCGCGAGCCGGGTGGCCAAGGGCGCACCGGGACCGGTGGAGGCGTTCAAGCGGCACGGGGTGGACTTCGTCGTCGCGGGCACCGTCGGCGAGCTCGTCGCGGGCATGAACAAGATCGCGCGCGGCCCGCAGCTCGACGTCGAGGAGATCGAACGCCAGATCGTCGCCCGTGACCGGGAGGTCGGCAACTCGTTCTCCAAGGACCTGCAGCTCATGGCCATCGCCAACGCCCGCCGCACGCTGGGCGACAAGCTGGCACGGGTCGCGAAGCCGCACCGGATCCTCGACCCGGAGCACGGCCCGTTGATCGCGGTCCGGCTCAACGTCCTGACCCGCAAGACGTTGGGCGGAATCCAGACCACGCTCGACTCCGAGGCGCTGCACACCGACGGCACGCCGTTCCCCGGCCTGTACGCCGCCGGCGAGGTCGCCGGGTTCGGTGGCGGCGGTGTGCACGGCTACAACGCGCTGGAGGGGACGTTCCTGGGCGGGTGCATCTTCTCCGGCCGTGCGGCGGGCCGTGCGCTCGCCCGGACGCTGGGCTGAGCCGGTCGGGCATCGGCACAGCGTTGATGCCGATGCCCGTTCGTCACGATCCGCCGCGCTCGAACGCAGCGATCACTTGCGCGACTTCAAGATGCGAGCGGCCACGAAGAGCCCCGCGACGACGACCGCGCCGATGGTGGCGATCAGCCGGTTCACGTCCACCGCGGGTACCCACCGCACGTCGTCACCCTTGATCACGTACGCGCCCGTCGGCTTCGCGGCGGTCCCGAAGCCGCCGCCCTCGCCCTCCTGGCCCTTCTCGTCGCGGCCCGAGCCTCCGCCGGTTCCCCCGGAGACGGACGCGGCGGCGATGACGGTGATGCCGTTCTTCTCGTACGGCTCCGCGTAGACCTTCTTCGCTTCCATGGAGTCCTTGACGCTGGCGATCAGTTCGTCGATCTTCATCATCACTTCCATTCTCGCTCGGCATGGAATTATTTCGTTCTGCCATCAAGGGTCTTTGCGGACGCTAGCCTTGGTTTCACGTTGTGGGCATTGCGCTTCTTCTGTCGATTCTTTTCGATCTGAGGGGGAATGTGAAGCCGGACGAGGACTACGAGGTCCTTCTTTCCGAGCACCAGGCGCTGCTGGCGCGGGTCCGGGCAGGCGGCGCCGGGACAACGGCACCGGACGCGGGCGACCAGGAAGCCGTGGGAACTTCCGGTAGCGGGGCGGTGCGCGTGGTGATGCGGGCCCGCCGAGTCGTCTCGGTCGTCGTCGACCCGGCCGTGCTGGGGCAGCCTCGCCGCGAAGTCGCCGAGCTGCTGCGGGAAGCGGCCGATCTCGCGGTGTCGCGATCGTTGGCGTTGTCCCCGAAGGCCGGTGATCCGGGGCCTGATCTCGCCGCGGTCGGTACCGGGCTGACGGAGGTCGCGGAGGCGAGCGGGCAGGCGCTGCGGCGGATTCAGGACGCGGTGGAGCAGTCGATGGCGAAGCTGGCGGGGAAGGTTCAGATTCGCGGTGACGCGTCGCCCCAGTACGTCGACTTCCTGTTCGACGAGGCGATGGAAGTCGTGCGGTCCATGCAGAACGCGCTCGCCGGCGGTGCCTCGGCACCGGTCACCGGCGAGGGGCGGGACGAGGCGAATGAGGTCGTGGTCGCCGTGTGCCAGGGCGAGGTCGGTCAGGTGACGTTGAGCAGTTCGGCGCTGCAGATGTCACCGGGCGAGTTCGGGCGGGCGGTGCAGCAGGCGGTGAACGACGCGCTGACGGACTGGGAGCAGCGCGCCGCGGCAGCGGATCGGCCGCCGATGGACACGGAAGCGTTGCGGCAGCTGGCGGAACGGGCCGGTGCCGTGCGGCGGCAGAGCATGGAGCACTTACACACCTACACGGACAGCATGACGGCGATCATGCGCAACGTGGACTAGTGGCAGGGGAGCTGCGCGGTGTCAGGGGGATTCAGCGTTCATCCGGAGGAACTGGGCGGGGCGGCCAGGAACCTGCAGGGGGCAGGGCAGTCGCTGACCGGTGCGGTCTCGGAGTTCCAGGCGAAGGTCGCGGCCCTGTCCGACGCGTTCGGCGACGACGATCTCGGATCGGCGCTCGGGATGATCTACGAGATCGCGTCCGAGGCCGCTTTCGACTGCTTCACCGACAACGCCGAGGGGCTGCAGGAGATCGGCCACAACCTGCAGGCGATGGCCGACGGCTACGCGGAGACCGAGTCCGCGAGCCAGGAGTCCTTCCAGCAGCTGATGGGAGGCATGGCATGACGACCGGGATCATGCTTCCGCCCGAACTTTCCGGGCTGCTCAACACTCTTGGCTTCAGCTGGCCGCTCAGCGACGAGGGGAAGCTCTTCGACCTCGCGGGCCACTGGTCCTCGTTCGCCGACCAGCTGGGGCCCGCCGCGGCCGAGGCGGACGGTCATGCCCAGCAGGTGCTCGGCAAGAACTCCGGTGCGGCGGTGGACCGGTTCGGGGCGTTCTGGTCCGATGCCGACGCACCGAAGCAGAATCTCGACGACGGCGCGGTCGCGTCCACGTTGATAGGCACCGGCCTCTACGTGTGCGCCGGTGTGGTCGTGGCGTTGAAAACCGCCGTGGTGGTGCAACTGGCGATGCTCGCGGTCGAGATCGCCCAGGCCATCGCGACCGCCGTGGCGACGTTCGGCGCTTCACTGCTGGAGATCCCGATCTTCCGGGAGATCACCAAACTGCTGCTGGACCAGGCGCTCGACCTGGCGATCAACGCGGTGCTGAATGGCTAGGGGCAAGGCCGGCGGGAAGGCGGCCAAAGCCGGCGCCGGCATCCTGAAGCCCGCGATCAAGAGGCTGCGCAAGACGCGGCGCCCGGCCGGTGCGAAGTCGGTCGCGAAGGCAGCCAAGCCGACACCGGGCGCGTGGCTCAACAAGCTGAGCGCCAAGGACAAGGCCAGCTACGCCAATCTCAAGGACGCCGTGAGCGCTTCGTCCAACCGCTCGGCGGCCCAGATTCGCAGCCGGCTCTCGGCCGGCCAGCTCCGCAAGGGCAAGAAGAAGCCTTGGTTGCGCTCGATGTACGTGGGCTCGGAAATCGAAAAGGACGCGGCCCGCCGCGTGGCCAGGGACACGAACATCACCCACCTGGGGACGAGCGCACCCGGCAGAGCCGTCCCGGACTTCCAGATCGGCGGCCGGCACAACGTCGACGTCACCGGCGGTAGCCCGTCATCGTTGCGCACGCACATGAATCGGCCGTACTACACTCACCCGGACCAGATATTGACGTATCCGTCGGTGCCCCGGTCCAAGCTCGATGCCATCTTCCGGTAGGAACAAATGCGAAACCACATCAAGGAAGAATTCGAGTACCGCAAGATCATCGAGTCGGCGGCGACGATAGCGGACCTCGATTTCGAGCGGTGCGCGTTCGGCGGCGGCGTGATCATGCAGGAAGCCGACGACCCCGCCTACCAGCTCGTGGTCCGCACCGTCTCGCTGCGCAAGTGCAAGGTGGGCAACGTCGTGCTGTACGGCGTCCGGTTCGAGGACGTCACGGTCGACACCCTGAGCCACAGCAAGCCCATCGAGCTCGAAGCCTGCGTCTGCTCGCACGTCGTCCTGCGGGGAAAGCTCGGCGCCGTCCGCTTCTCTCCGGCCGTTGAGGACGACTCGCGCGCCGTGCTCGCCCCGGCGGCCGCGAAACTGTACGAAGACGTCGACTGGGCGCTGGACATCACCGAAGCCGAGTTCAGCGACATCGAGATCTGGGACGTCCCAGGACATCTGGTGAAACGCGACCCGGAAACCCAGTTCCTCGTCCACAAATCCGCTGCCGCGGCCGCCGACGTCGACGCACTGCCCGAATACGCGCAGATCCTCGTCGAACGCGCCGCCGAAGCGCCGTACGACACCAGCGTGCTGGCCGCACCGATTCGGTCCAAGGACTTCGAAGAGGCACTGGACGCTTTCCGGAAGCTGCGTGACCTGGGCATTGCCGAATGACCACGTGCCACGCCCAGTAGGATCCGATCATGTCCGCCCCGCGCCACACAGGAGCCCGATGATCACCGATGTGTTCAGCGCCGGACCCGAAACCCTCCCCGGCTACCGCGCCGCGGGCTTCCCCGACCCGACGACGTTCGGCTACCGCACGGTGCGAGCCAGGAGACTGGACCCGGTAGCCCTCGCGTCCCTGGACGTGCTGCTGTCCGGGGTGTCTTTCGAGACCGCCCTGGAGACCGCCGCCACGTCACCCTCGGAAAGCCCGAACCTGTACCAGGCCCCGGTGATCACGACGCTGAGCGACCGGGTCGTGCGACTCCTGCCCGCGGTCGACGACAGCAGCATCGGCTCGCTCGCGGCGGACTGGCAGGAGACCCCGGAACTGGACAACCGCGACCCCGCCGCGCTGACCTCGTGGCTGCGCCAGGTAGCCGAACTGTGCCGCGCCACCGTGCCCGCCGGAAATCTCCTGTTCGTCTGGAACTGCGTATGAACATCACCGAGCGCCAGTTCGAAGCCGCCCAGCGGTACCGGTGGCTGCAGGCCGCCTACTACCACTACGACGTCGTCGAGGCGACCCTGGACAACCCGGCGATCGCCGGGGACCCCAACATCAGCACGCCCGGCAGCGGCGACTCGGTTCCGCTGGACTACCCCGACGCGGTGATCGGTGGCGCCGGCCCGGTCTACGTGACGCCGGAAACCCCGGTCAGTGAACGAGCTCATCTCAGCCGGCCCGGGGTTTCCGATCCCGGTCAGCTGCTCACGTACGCGCCGGCGACCGGAGAGTTCCTGGCCGAACTCTTCCAGTGACCGGTCGGTGCGGCATGAACGTGCCGCACCGACCGGAGTGTTGCTGTGTCAGGACAGACGCCACAGGTCGCTCAGCGTGGCGACGAGCTCGGCCTGGCGCTGCTCGAGCACCGCGGGTGTCCACTCTTGTGTGTTGTGGATCTGGATGGTGAGCATGAACGGCGGTATCTCGTTCTTCATCTTGAAGTACTTGTTCTTCTTCACGTCGAACTCGTAGTTGCTCGCCTGAGTGTTCTTCCGGCGGGTGAGCAGCGCCAGGTTGGCCAGGCGGTGGACCCAGTGCGCTCGCTCGTCATCGGAGAACCAGGTCCTCCACTGGCTGTCCTTGGCCGGTGACTGAGGCAGCACATGTTCGACGGTGATCAGCGGGTGGTCGTAGGTCGCTCCGCCCGTCGACATCGCCGAGTCCAGCCGGAGCAGGACGTAGAGGCGCACTCGGTTCACCGTGTAGATCTCGCTGTTCAACCGGATCAGCGTCTGCGCGCACTCGAACTCGTCCAGCTGCAACGGGGAGTCCGCGCTGTACAGGTCGTCGCCCGCCTCGATGGCTTCCAGGACGCGGCCGTAGCGTTCGATGCGCCGGGTGATGTCGACGCGGCGGACGAACATACTGGCAGCCAGTCGTTCGAGGTCTACGGCGAAGCGGTGCAGGGCGGCGGTGTCGACGTCGGTGCGGCTGAAATAGCTGATGGCGGGCGGGATCCAGTCCGTGTTGTCCAGCTTGTTCAGCCAGCGCAACAAGGTGTTGACGCTGTCCGCGCCCGTCGGTGCTTTGTAGTCGGCCCTGGTGACCACCTCGTACGCGTCCGAGAGGGGGACCAGGACGTCGTCGACGAACTTCGCCGGGTTCGGCACCCGCGTCAGCACCGAGGAGCGGAACTCCTTGAGGATCGTCTCGCGGGCCTTGGTCTTCGCGTAGACCATCCTGATGTGGGAGAAGAGCTCCTTGAAGTCGTCCCGGCCGAGATCGTCCTCTTCGGACTCCCACTTCTGGGTGTAGTGATCCTGCGCCGACTCGGGAATCTCGCCGATGATCTCGGACTTCAGGATGTCGGCGTGCGAGAGGTCGAGGCCGCGCTCGTTGAGGACGGTGAAGATCCGATAGGCGGAGTCGAAGTCCTGTGTGGACACGACCACCAGGTAGGTCCGCTGGTAGATGAACGACGCGAGGCGATGGCAGTCTTCGCGGGTGAGCTCCCCGAGCCGGTCGAGCATCAACAGGGTGTTGTGCACGAGGTTGCGCTGGCTGTCGGGCAGTGCCTCCTTGGCGAAGGACAGCAGCTGCTCGATTCCCGAGCGTTCTTGGACGTGCTTCTCGAAGAACTCGTGGTCGCGTTCGCGCAGCGTGAGCCGCGGCTGGTCCACGGTTCCCTTGATCGGGTCGCCCTTCTGGAAGAGCTTGCGTTCCAGCGATTCCGCGAAGTTCGCGTCCACGTGCAGCCGCAGCGCCGCGATCAGCAGGGTCAGCGTGGTCAGTCGCTGCTGACCGTCGACGACCTCCGAATGGGCGTTGTTCTCCGCCTTGACCAGCACGATGCTGCCGAGGAAGTACGGGTCGGCCTCGGCGGATGACGTCCCGGCGCTCGAGGCAGCCAGCAGGTCGTCGAACATCTCGCCCGCCTGCTCGGTGGTCCAGGCGTACGGCCGTTGGTACCGGGGGATGACGAAGCGGTACTCGTCGCCGAAGATGTCGCCGATCGAACGCTCGGCTGCCTGGATCTTGGTGCTGGCCATCGACTTCCTCTGCCTCGGGGGTCGGTTCTGCGAGCGCGCGCGATGCCTTTCGCCGTTGGCACATCGCTGCTCGCCGCCCAGACGTTTCCGTTTTTCGGTGGCCACTTTTTGTCCTTGAATCCGCCTAACGCTCCGTCAGTGGGAAGCGATGAGAGGTCCGAACGGCTGAGCGGAGGCGGTGCGGTGAGCGCGGTGATCGGGTCCGACCCGGACCAGTTGGATCAGTTGGCGGCGACGATGCTCGCGTGCGCCGACCAGTTGGACGGGGTGCGCTCGGAGCTCGCGTTCGTGCTCGTCAGCTCGCCTTGGCAGGGTGGTGACGCCGAGGAGTTCCGTTGGCAGTGGGGACATCAGCTGGCCGGGTTGCTGCAGGGCGCGTCGGTCGCGTTTCGCGAGGCCGGTGGGCGGGTCCGGGGCGATGCGGCCCAGCAGCGGCACGCCAGTGCGAATGACGGTGCGGCCACGGCGGCGCCTTTCGCCGGCTGGGCGGGCGCGGGCAGTGGTGCAGGTGGCGGCGGGCTCGATTTTCTGGGCATCGCCGCTGGGTTCGGCGCCACCGCGTTGAAGGTGCTCGGCTACGCCTCTGGGGCAGTCGAGCTGGTGAAGGACGCGCAGCACGGGCTGATCGGTGGAAATCGGATCAAGAACGCTGCTGGTCAGGTCGTGAAGTTCACCGACGCCCTCCGCGTCGGTGACTCCGTGCCGCTGCGGATGGCCGGGAAGTTCCTGGGCAAGCTGGCATTGCCGATCGGCGTGGCGACCACTTGGACCGACGGCGCGGAGTTCTTCGCGGAACATGACAAGAACCCTCGTAGCGCGGCGACCTTCTCCGCTGGTGTGTCGACGGTGCTCGGTGTGGCCGGTGTCGCCGCGACGGTGACCGGGTTGGTGGCGCTTGGTGTGGGTGCGGCGCCTGTCGTGGCTGGTGCGGCCGCTGTTGGTGGTGGGCTTTTCCTGGGCAGTGCCGCGTGGGACGTGATCAAGCTGACCCCGGTGGACGACTGGGTGAACTCGGGTTTGTGGGCGATGTCCGACGGCATCGGCAAAGCGGCGGTGGACGTGCGCGACGGGGTCGGCGACTTCATCAACGGCGGGCTCAACGCCCTGCTCGGACGTTAGGAGGCCGTGGTGGCGCAGGAGTTGGTGCTCACGTTCGCGGAGATCGAGTTTCTGCTGAGGGTGCGTGTGCCCGAGATCGCGACGATCCGCGCTGACCTGGGGCTCGCGCCGCCGGACGACACGACGGCCGCGGCGGGGCTTGCCTCGTTGCTGGCGAGGAAGCTCTGCGAACCGGGCGGTGCCGGTGTCACGCCGGGGCCGGAGGTGGTCGCGGTCGTCGCCGGGCTCGCCACCGCCGACCGCGTGACCAGGGTGCTCGGGCTCGGCGAGGGCTCCGCGCAGCTCGGCGCGGTGGTCACCGGTCCGAACGTCCACATAGGACTTACGGATGCCGGGTTCGGGCAGCACGTGGTGCAGCCGATCGACAGGGCGGTGAGCGCCGCCGACCAGGTCAAGCACGTGCTCGGCAGGGCACTGGGGCGTGAGTCTGCGGTGGTGGTCCAGTCCCGTTCGGCGGTGGGGCAGGTCAGCATCGCGGTCGCGATCGACGGCGAAGGTACCTGGTACCTCTCCGATTCCGAGGGCGAACCCGATCGCGGCGTGCCGGTCAGCGAGGACGAGGCCTTCGCTCGCATCATCGAGCTGCTCTCGGATCCGGTGGGCGCGCGGTGATCGAGGTTCTGACCGGTGTCGCCACGCATCCCGGTGTGGTACGGGAAGTGAACGAGGACAACGCGATCGCGGGCACACGGGTGTTCGCGGTGGCCGATGGCGTCGGCGGGCACGCGGCGGGTGAGGTCGCCAGCGCGTTGCTGATCGCTCGGTTGCGGGAGCTCGACCAGCTGGACGGGGCGGGTCCCGATGATGTCCGGGCGACGCTCGCCGCCGCCGGGCGATCGCTGGAGGAGTCCGAGCACGGCGGTATGACGACGGTGGCGGGGATCGCGCTCGTCATGATGTCCGAGCGACCGCATTGGGTCATGTTCAACATCGGCGACTCGAGGGTGTACCGGTTCGACGGCGTGCAGCTGACCCAGCTCACCGTCGACCACTCCGAGGCGCAGGAGCTGGTCGCCGCCGGACTGCTGACGGCGGACGAGGTCAGGACTTATCCGCGCCGGCACGTCGTCACTCGCGTGGTCGGCGACACGGGTGGCACCGAGCCGGACATGTGGTTGTTCCCGCCGCGTGCGGGCGAGCGGTTCCTGATCTGCACGGACGGGCTGACGAACGAGGTGGCCGACGAGGGCCTCGCGGAAGTGCTGCGGCTGCACGACGATGCCCGGGAAGCGGCCGCGGCTCTCGTGGATCGCGCGGTGGCGGCACGGGCCAGGGACAACGTGACGGCCGTGGTCGTCGACTATCCCGTTGTGACGGAAGGCGTCGCGGCCAGTTGCGACACGGTGCCGCGGGGGCCGCGATGACCGATGTCGGGTACGTGCCGGGCACGTGGGTCGCGGTGGTGGGGGAGCACACGTGGCTGCTGCTGGCCGTGGCGCCCGAGTCCGAACTGGTCGGGCGCTGCTGGGAGCTGGTGCGAGCGGACGAGTCGCTGGACGAGGTGCTGGCCGCGATCGTCCATGAAGGACTCCGCGCGGTGAGCGGATTCGCGCTCGTCCGGTTGGCGGTGAACGAGAAGCGCGTCGTGGTCCGGGGTGAGGCGCGGCTGCAGGTCGTAAACGGGTCGGGTGTCGCCGAGGAGATCAGCGCGGCCGGTGTTGGCACGTGGGTCGACCGCAATCTTGATGACGTCGCACGGCTTCGCGTCACGACGAGGCAGGGTGGGCCGGTGCTGCCGTTGCGCGGCGGCGTGGTGCTCGCGGGCGAACTCGTGGTGGCATTGTCCGACGCTGCGGAGCCGGTGCCGGCTCCAGCTCCGCTGCCCGCTCCAGCCCCACTACCCGAGGTCATCGAGCACACCGTTGTGCGCCAGGAAGAACCGGTCGAACTGACCATCGTGCGTGACCAAGCACCACCGCAACCAGCACCGGCACCGCAGATCACTCAGATCACCGGCGTGATCCAGTCCTTCGACTGGGCACCCCAGGTCACCGCGGCGGTCTCCCCGCCAGAGCCGCCCCAGGTCCGCCAGCCCGAGCCCGTCACGGAGACAGTGCTGCGCACCACCACGCTGTCTCCCAACGACACCCAGATGCTGCAAGGAACCAGGACCGGCGGATCACGGCTGGTGCGGGCGAAGCAGTGCCCGGCGGGCCACCTCAGCTCGGACTACGCGCTGCACTGCCGGGTGTGCGAAGTCCCGCTGCCGGACCAGGTGGCCGCCATGCTGCCCGTACCCGTGCTCGGACTGCTGCGACTGTCCAACGGCGACACGATCTCGCTCGACCGGAACGTGGTGATGGGCCGCGACCCCAGCGGTGACCGCAGGGGCGTGAACCTGGTCCAGGTCGGCAGGGAAGGTGACACGGAGATCTCCCGGACGCACGTGGAGGTCCGGCTGGAGAACTGGGACGTGCTGGTGCGCGACCTCGGTTCGATGAACGGCACCACCGTCGCCCGGCCCGGTTGCCCGCCGGAGAAGCTCGCCGCGCACATCGACGAGTTCCTCTACCCAGGCACCCGCGTCATGCTCGGTGACCACTTCTTCTTCACCTTCGAGGTGACCGGATGACCCAGGGGCCACCGGAGATTCCGCACATCGAGTACCGCGCCGACATCGGCGGTGGCGGTTTCGCGATGGTGTACCGCTACCACCAGCCCAAGCTCAAGCGCGACGTGGCCGTGAAGGTGCCCAAGGCGGCGGACCTGTCCGGCGAGGTGCGGCAGCAGTTCATCGCCGAGGGCGAGTCGATGGCGGAGCTCGGCAGCCACGAGAACGTCGTTTCGGTCTACGACACGGGCGCTGCCGCCGACGGGCGTCCGTACCTCGTCATGGAGTACTGCCCCGGCGGCGACCTCGCGGGAATCGCGGGTCGGGCGCCGTTGCCCGTCGAGGACGTGCTCGGCATCGGCGTCCAGATCGCGGGTGCGATCGGGACGGCGCACGAGCTCGGGATCCTGCACCGCGACATCAAGCCGGCGAACGTCCTGATGAACAAGCACGGCAAGCCCTGTCTCACCGACTTCGGCATCGCCGGCCGCTTCGCCGAACAGGACCAGAACGGCCCGATGGCGCTGTCCCCGCCGTGGTCGGCACCCGAACTGTTCACGCGGTCCGCGAAGTACGGGGTCCGGGCGGAGGTGTTCTCGCTCGGCGCGACGCTGTGGCACCTGATCGTGGGGCACTCGCCGTTCATGCCGCCCGGTGCCGAGAACTCCGGCCCCGCGGTCGAACGCCGGATCGTGTCCGGCTGGCGGCCCGCCGAGCTGGCGGCACCCGCGGACCTGCGCCGGTTGTTGTTGTCCGCCATGGCGCACGACCCGCTGGAACGACCGGCGACGGTGCGGCAGTTCGCCGACGATCTGCAGCGAATCCAAAAGGTGCAACGGTTCGGCGAGAGCGGGCGGGTGCCGACCCTCTCCCCGCCCGCCAGACCGGCGCTCGCGCCGGCCTTCGTCGTGCCCCCGGCGCCGGTCGCGCCACCGACACAACGCAGGACGCCCCCGCTTGCCGCGAGTCCGCCCCCGCCTGCCTCGAGTCCACTGGGGCACACCGTGATGCGCAAGGCATCCGCACTGCAGCAGACGATCCACCGGACGCCCGTGCCCGTCGAGGAACCACCACCTCCGCCCGACCCCCCGGTCCGCCTGCGCTTGCCACACTACGCGGCGGGTGTCCTGGCGGCGGCCGCCATCGTGGGTGTGGGTGTGTTCCTGTTGTCCGGTCAGGAAAAACCGGGGAACGGCCCGGCGGTGACGACTGTCGCCGACGACGGTCCCGACCAGAACGCGGGCGCGGGCAACACGCCACCGGGCAGGCCGGCCATCACCGCGACAAGGCTGGACGCGAAAACTGTCCGTTTCGCTTGGAATTATTCGGCTCAGCAAGCGTCGGACACCTTTTCCTGGCGCACTTCCGACGGCACGCGGACCGGCGTGGAGCAGAAGCCGCAGGTGGACGTCGAAGGCGCGAAACCCGTGTGCCTGCAGGTCAAAGTGGTGCGTGCGGACGGCAGCAACGCGACCGCCGACTGGTCGCAGGAGAGCTGCGGCTAATTCTTCCGCCGCATTCGGGTGAATGCTGCAACGAATTCGTGGATCGGCCCGATAGGCGGTTGACGGAACCGCCGATGAACGCACGCGACCTCTGCGAGGGGAACAGTGGGATTCTTCCGAAAGCACCGGACCACGCTCGCGTCCGGAACGGTGCTCGTTCTCGCGGCAGCCTCGCTCGTCGTCTACGCGTTCTCGTCGAACGGCAATCCGGTGCGTCAGGTGGACCTCAACGACGGCGGCGTGTGGGTCACGAGTGACCGCGACGGATTGTTCGGAAGGCTCAACAAACCCGTCGGCTCGCTGGACGCCGCGTTCAACCCGCCGGGTGGAGCGCAGCGCAACTACCAGCTCGACATCGTTCAGGACAGCGGCGCGGTGGTCGCGCGGGACCGCGCCGGGGGCAAGCTCTACCCGGTCGACGTCGCCCGTTCGGTGACGCTGGGTGACCACGGGCTGGCGCTGCCCAGTGGTGGTCAGGTCGCGCTCGCGGGCGGCACGCTCGCCGTGCTCGACCCCGCCGCGGGCAAGGTGTGGGCGAGCCGTGTCGACGTCACCGTCGGCGTGAGCGCGCTGGACCAGGTGAGCCAGGAGTCCGCGCCGCTCGCCACGCTCGACGGGGCCGACGGCGCCGCACTGGCCGTGGGGCTGGACGGCACGGTGCACGCCGCGTCCGCCAACGGCCGCACGGTGAAGGTGACGCCGGACGGGGCGGGGTTCGCCGAGCCCGCGTACGGCAAGCTCGCGGCCACCCCGAAGGCACCGAGGATCACCGCGGTCGGTCCGCAGGCCGTGGTGCTCGACGCCGAGTCCGGCACCCTCTTCCTCCCCGGCGGCCGCACGGCGCAGGCCGGCCGCGAGTCCGTGCTGCAGCAGACCGGCCCGGACGCACCCGCGGTCGTCGTGGCCACCAAGACTCAGCTCAAGACGTTCGACCTCGACGGCAACGGCGCGGCGACCCTGCACGAGGGAGTCGACGGAGCCCCGGCCGAACCCGTGCGGCTCGGCGACTGCGTGCACGGCGCGTGGGCCGGCGCCTCGGGCGGCTACTTCCGCTCGTGCGGCGGCCAGAGGGCATCCGCCGGCAACCTCAAGGACGCGAAAGCCCTGGTCCAACCCGTGTTCCGGATGAACCGCAAGGCGATCGTGCTCAACGACGTGGCGACCGGCGCGGTCTGGGACCTCGGGACCCAGCACAAGGTCGACGACTGGCAGTCGGTGCGGCCCCCGCCCGAGCAGAAGCCCAGCGACAAGGACAAGACCGACAAGACCACCGAGTCCGCGAAGGACAAGCCGCCGAAAGCCGCCGACGACACGCTCGGCGCGCGTCCGGGCCGCACGACGGTGCTGCACGTGCTCGACAACGACTCCGATCCCGCCGGGAACATCCTGTCCGTCACGGCGGTGAGCGACCTCGACCGCAAGGAGGCCGTGCTCGCGATCGCCCCCGACGGCCAGACCGTCGAGGTGACGCTGCCGGAGCAGGCCCAGGACGTGCACTTCAAGTACACGGTCGACGACGGCAAGGGCCTCAACGCCTCCGCCGCGGTCTCCGTGCAGGTGCGCGCCGGGACGCAGAACGAGGCACCGGCCGTGCGCAAGGGTGCCGAGCCGCACGAGTGGTCGGTCGCGTCGGGTGGCCGGGTGACGCTGCCGGTGCTCGCGGACTGGCGCGACTTCGACGGCGATCCGGTCGTGCTCACCGAGGCAGGCGCCAAGGCGGGTGTCGCGACCACGACGAACACCGGGTTCGTCGAGTACGCGGCGCCGGTCGAGGCCGGTCAGCAGGCGATCGGCTACAAGGTCACCGACGCCATCGCGGACCCCGTGGCGGGTGCGGAACGCGTCCGGGTCCTCGACCGGGCCGCACCGACGGCGTTGCCGCCCGTCGCCCGCCCGGACGTGGCGCGCGGCCAGGTCGGCACGCCGGTGCTGGTCCGTCCGCTGGAGAACGACCTGCCCGGAGCCGACCCCGTCGACCCCTCGGCCGAGCTGCGCCTCGCCGCCGACGTGGCACCGCTCGCGGGCGCGACCGTCGCCACCGACACCAAGACCGGACTGGTGACGCTGACCGCGACCAAGCCGGGCACCTACCCGCTGGACTACACCGCCGCGTTCGGCAACGCGCCGTTCGCCAAGGGCACCATCCGCGTGGACGTCACCGCCGCCCCCGCCTCGCCGCTGCCGCCGGTCGCGATGCCCGACAACGCCGTGGTGCGCGGCCAGGAACCGGTCGTGGCCGACGTGCTGGCGAACGACTTCAGTCCCGCCGGCTCGGTGCTCGGCGTGCAGCACGCGGAGAGCACCAGCGGGCAGCTCGAGGTCGCCGTCGTCAAGGGCAGGTGGCTGCGGATCAACGCGACCGCGCCCGTCCTCGACCGCAACCCGCAGGTCGTGCGCTACTCCGTGACGGACGGCGTCACCGGCCCGATCACCGGCGAGGTCACCGTCACCCAGCTCCCGCCGCCGGCGGACGACACTCCGGTGCCCAAGGACGACCGCGCGTCGGCCCGCGCCGGTGACTCGGCGACAATTCCGGTGCTGGACAACGACATCTCACCGGCCGGCGCGCCGCTCACCCTGCAGTCGAACGTGCAGGGCGCGCCGGGCAACGGCAAACTCGCCGTCGCCGCCACGGACGGTCGCAAGGACCCCGGCACCGCCTACGTCTCCGGTGACGTCGTCCGCTACGTCGCCCCCGACCGCCTCGACACCCCGTTCGTCGCGGAGATCTCCTACGTGGCGCAGAACCCGGACGGCGACCAGGCGGTGGGCCACGCGCACGTCACGGTGAACCCGGCGCCGACCCCGGCCACCCCGAACCAGCCGCCCGCTCCCGAGCCGGTCGAGGTGCGGGTCGTCGCGGGCGACCGGGTGACGATCACCGTCCCGTCGAGCGGTGCGGACCCGGACGGCGACTCGGTCGCGGTCACCGGCATCGCCTCCGCGCCCGCACTGGGCCGCGTCGTCGGCATGGCCAGCACCTCCCTGACCTACGAGGCGTTTCCGACGTCCAACGGCACGGACACCTTCGGGTTCGTGGTCACCGACGCGTACGGCCGCGCGGGCGAGTCGCTGATCCGAGTCGCCGTGGTGCCGCCGGGAGACCCGCAGCCACCGGTCGCCGTGGACGACGTCGTGACCGCCGCACCCGGTGCGCGACTCGCGGTGAACGTGCTGGCCAACGACGTGCGGGCGCCCGGCGACACGGTCACCGTCGAGCCGCTGGCCGCGCGCAACCCGTCGTTGCCAGGCGACGTGAAAGCGGCCGACGGCCGGATCGAGCTGACCGCGCCCGACCTGACCGGCAAGCCGCTGGTGATCACGTACGGCATCACGAACGGGCTGGGCCAGCCCTCGATCGCGACGCTGACCGTGCGCAGCCGCGAGGACTACGCGATCCCGCCGGTCGCGGGCGAGCTGTTCCCCGTGGTGAAGAAGGACGACAGCACGATCGAGGTGGACCTCGGCCCCGCCGTGGCCGACCCGGACGGTCCCGCGGACCGGCTGGAGATCACCAAGGTCTTCCACGACCAGGCCGAGGTGTCCGGGCGCAAGGCGACCGTGCCGGTCGGCGACCACCCGCGCACCATCGCCTACGAGGTCAGGGACGAATCCGGCGCGACCGCCGCCGGCCTGATCCACGTGCCGTCCAAGGGCACCGGAGCGCCCAGGGCGAAGCCGGACCAGCTGATCTCCGTCCCGGCAGACGGCTCGATCTCCGTGCAGGTCAAGGACTACGTCGAGGTGCCTTCGGGCAAGCAGCCGAAGCTCACGACCGTCGACAGGGTGACCGCCGCGCCCGCGATCGGTCTGGAGGTCCGCAACGAGGGCGACACCGGGCTGGTCCTGACCGCGCGTGGGGGTTACACGGGACCCGCCGCCGTGACGTTCCAGGTCACCGACGGCAACTCCTTGACCGACCCCGAGGGCAAGTTCGCCCTGATCACGGTGCCGGTGCAGGTCGGTCCGGACACGCCGGTGCTGCGCTGTCCCACGTCGGCGCTCACGGTCGTCGAGGGCGGGCTGCCGGTGAAGGTCGACGTCACCGCCGTGTGCCACGTGTGGGTCGCGGACCGGTCGAAGCTCGGGGACGTCCGCTACTCGGCGACCTGGGCGGAACAACCGGACGGCGTCTCGCTCGAAGGCTCCGGCGAACGCACGCTGACCGTCACGGCGGCGGGTGGGGCGAAGCCGGGCTCGACCGGCACGATCGAGGTCAGCGCCGGGGACGGAGCCAAGGGCAAGATCGCGGTCAAGGTCGCGGCCGCTCCGCCGCCCACGGTCGCCCCGGTGACGCTGGACGGGGTGAAGGCCGGTGACACCGCCACCGTCGACCTCGTCTCGTACGTGCGCTCGCAGCTGCGCGACCCGAAGATCTCCGTGGTCGCGGTGAACCAGACCGGCGGTGCCGCGGCGAGCGCGAGCAACGACGGTTCGACGGTGCGCATCACCCCGAACGGCGACGCGCACGGCGCCATCGACTTCAACGTCGTCGTCACGGATGTGGCCGACACCGGCCGTGACGACCGCAAGGTCACGGGCCGCATCAGGCTGAACGTGCTCGGCGTGCCCGACGCTCCCGGAACTCCGGTGCCCGGCCGCACGGTGCTGAGCAAGGTCGTCGAGCTGTCGTGGAGCACTCCGTCCGGCAACGGAGCGCCGATCGACTCCTACGAGGTCGACTACGGCCGTGGCAAGCAGGTGTGTGCCGCCTCGCCGTGCACGATCAACGGCCTGTCCAACGGCACGGAGTACACGTTCACTGTGCGCGCGCACAACCTCGTCGGCTGGGGCAAACCCAGCGGCGGATCCGCGCCCGCACAGCCGAACACGGTGCCCGGCGCGGTGTCCGGACTCAGCACTTCCACTCCGCGTGACGGCTCGTTGCAGCTGAGCTGGGTCGCGGCGCCGAACGACGGCACACCCGTGCTGCGGCACGAGATCACCTGGTCCGGCGGCGGTCGCACGACGGCGCCCGGCGGGGCGACGGGCGTGACCGCGACAGGGCTCGACAACGACGCGAAGACCGTGTTCACCGTGATCGCGGTCAATTCGCAAGGCCCTGGCCCGGCGGTCACGGTCGAAGGGCAGTCCGCGGGTGCACCGCAGGCCCCGGCGGCGCCTTCGTTCACCGCGGCGAACGCCGCGAACGGGCAGACCCGTGCCGTCACGGTGTCGTGGGGCGCGGTCGGTGCGAACGGTCCCGGCCCGACGACCTACACGCTCACCCGGACCGGCGGCGGCACCAAGACCGTGTGCACCAAGGTCACCGCCACCACTTGCCTCGACGACGGCCTGCAGAACGACGGCACGATCTACAGCTACACCGTCGTCGCCGCCAACGCCGCCGCCGAGTCCGAGCCCACCGGCCACACCTCTCCCGCCAGCGCACCCGCGCAGATGGAGGCCACCGCGACCCCGGACCCGATCACCGGGTTCACCGCAGCGTCCACCGGGTCGGACGGGCAGGCGACGCTGCGGTTCGACGCTCCTGCCTCGCACGGCAAGTCCAACACGGTGAGCTGCACGTGGTCCGGCGGCTCCTGCGGCACGTGGACCTATCCGACCGGCGGGCAGGCCGGTGCGACGCAGACGATCAACGGACTGCCGAACGGGCAGCCGGTGACGATCAACCTGCAGGCGTGCAACGGCAGCGGCGGCGGTGCGTACGCGGGCAACCCGTGCAACAGCGCGGCTAGTGCGGGCGTGACGACGTACGGCCCGATGCGCGACCTCGCGTTGAACACCTCCAACAGCAACACGGTCGTCAACTTCTCCGTGTCGGTGAACCCCAACGGCAAGCCGGCGACCGTGCAGGTGACGACGAGCCACGGCTTCAACCAGACGTTCACCACGGGCGTCGGCGGGTGGAGCTGGTCGGGCAGCCAGGACGTCGGCTACTCGCAGAACGTGACGGTCACCGTGACGGTGTCCGACGCGGGCAGGCCGACTCTGAGCCAGTCCCGCCAGCAGGCCACCCCGCCACCTCCGCCACCACCCACCGTAACCGTCTCGAAGGGCAGCCCCTGCGGGTCGGGCGGCTGCAGCGGTACCGGTGTCTGCACCTCTAACGCGTGTGCCTACATCGTCGTGCAGACGGCGAATTTCACCGGAAACGTGACGTGCACCTTCAACAGCGACCACGGCCCGGTCGGATTCGTCAACGAGAACTTCGGCCCCAACGAACGCCGGCAGACGAGAAATTACTACGGATATCCCGGCGAACAGGTCTACGTCACCTGTGGTGGTGTCCAGGGTTCATTCCGCTGGTGACGCGAGAACAGTGAAGGAAAGAAGATGACCATCAATCCTGACCACGCCCGGCAGTTCGCGCAGACCTTCGAACAGATGGTGCTGAACATCTCGCGCGCCATTTCCGGCAAGGAGCACGTGATTCGTCTCGTGCTCACCTGCCTGCTCTCCGACGGCCACCTCCTGCTGGAGGACTACCCCGGCACCGGAAAGACGTCACTGGCGAGGGCGCTCGCGAACACCGTGCAGGGCAAGAGCACTCGCATCCAGTTCACGCCGGACCTGCTGCCGTCCGACGTCACCGGAGTGCAGATCTACGACCAGCAGCGCGGCGCGTTCCGGTTCCACCCCGGACCGATCTTCGGCTCGATCGTGCTCGCGGACGAGATCAACCGCGCGTCGCCGAAGACGCAGTCCGCGTTGCTGGAGGTGATGGAGGAGGGGCGGATCACCGTCGACGGCGAGACGCACCAGGTCGGGTCGCCGTTCATGGTGATCGCGACGCAGAACCCGATCGAGCAGGCCGGCACCTACCGGTTGCCCGAGGCGCAGCTGGACCGGTTCCTGATGAAGACCAGCATCGGCTACCCGGACCACAACGCGACCGTGGCGCTGCTGGCGGACGCGGCGACGCGGGACAGGTCGGCGAACGTGCCGGCCGCGATCGCCGCGAACGCGGTGTCGCAACTGACCGCGCTGGCCGACCTGGTGCACGTCGACCCGGCGGTGCTCGCGTACGTCAGCCGGATCGCCGAGGCGTCGCGGTCGCATCCCGCTGTGCGGCTGGGGGTTTCGGTGCGCGGGTGCCTGGCTTACGTCCGGTGCGCGAAGACCTGGGCGCTCGCGCAGGGCCGCGTTCACGTGGTGCCCGACGACATCCAGGAACTGAATCATCCCGTGCTGGGCCACCGGATCCTGCTGCACCCGGAGGCGCAGTTCGACGGCGCGACGGTGGAGAAGGTGATCGACTCGCTGTTCGTGGACATCGAGCCGCCCGTCCGGCGAGGTGTCTGACGTGGGGCGACTGCTGGAGACCGTCTCGCCGTCCGGGCGGCTGCTCGCCGTGGCGGCGGTGGCGGCATGGATCCTCGGCGCCGTGCTCGGCTGGGACGAGCTCGTGCTGCTCGGCGCCACCGGTGCGTTGCTGCTCGCGCTGGCATGCGGGCTGACGCTGGGCCGCGGTGCGGTTCGAGTCGGTGTCACCGTTGCCAAACGCCGCCTGCAGCCGGAGGAATCCACGCGGTGCGAGGTCGAGCACCACGGCCGAAGGTCGTTGTTCGCGCCCGAGGTGGAGCTCCCGATCGGCAAAGATCGGGTCGAGGTGTTCGACCGCGGCCGTGAGATCGAGATCGCCAGCCTGAAGCGCGGGGTGATCGCGGTCGGTCCCGCGACAACGGTCCGGGGCGATCCGCTCGGGCTGGTGCGGCGCACGGTCGGGATGACCGACGTCGTCGAGTTGTTCGTGCACCCGGTGACCGTGCCGCTGGCACCGCTGGGCACCGGGCTGCTGCGCGACCTGGAAGGCTGCACCACCAACGACGTCTCGATGAGCGACCTCGCCTTCCACGCGCTGCGCGAGTACGCGCCGGGTGACGACCGCCGCCACATCCACTGGCGCTCCACGGCGAAGCTGGCCTCGTCCACTCAGGACGGACGGTTCCTGGTGCGGCAGTACCTCGACACGCGGCGAGCGCACATCGTCGTGATAGTTGACGGCGCGGATCAGTCCTATTCGGATCCTGAGGTGTTCGAGACGGCGCTGTCGGTGGGCGCTTCCGTGGTGAAGCGCGCGGCGGCCGACGAGATCGACACCACCGTGGTCGCGGCGGGGCACATCTCCGGTCGCGACGGCGGACAGCACGTGCTGGACGTGTTCGCCCGCGCGGAGCTGGGCGGACCGGTGCTCGCCGAGGCCGCCACCCGCGCGGTGGCCACGGCCCCGGACGCCACCCTGGTCGTGATCGTCACCAGCGCGAAGCACGGCTACGCGGACCTGCGGGTGGCGGCGTCCGCGTTCTCGCAGGAGGTGCGCAAGGTCGTGCTGCGCGTGGATCCCGCCGGGCGCACCGCGCGGGCGGCGAGCACCGCGTTCACCGTGCTCACGTTGCGGCAGCTGAACGATCTGCCGGTGTTGCTGGCGGGAGGGACCCTGCAGTGACCAGACTCGTGCCCGGTCGCGACGACCTCGTCGACGCCGCTTTCCTGAGCGCGTTGTTCGTGGTGGCGTTGCTGGGTTTCCGCACCACCTACACCGGCTGGGGTTTCCTGCTCGCCGGTGGCGCCGGGCTCGCGCTCGGCGTTCTCGCCGGGCACGTGGCGTCGGCGCTGCGCCGCCCGATGATCGCCGTCGCCGCGATGACGGTCGCGGTGTTCTTCCTCCTCGGTGGCGTGGTGGCGATGCGCGGGAGCGGGGCGGTGCCGACCCCGGACACGCTCGCCGGCCTGGCGGACCTCGGTGTCCACGGCTGGAAGCAGTTGCTCACGACGTTGCCACCGGTCGACGGCGCGGGTCCGCTGCTGGTGATCCCGTACATCCTCGGTCTGCTGTGCGGATCGGGTGGTTTCACGCTGGCCCGCCGGGTGTCGCTGAGCGCGGCCCCGATCGGCGCGCCGCTCGCCGTGCTCGTCGCGGTCATCCTGCTCGGCACGGGAGAAGCGGCCGGCGTGCTGGGGGCGGTGTTCGCCGCCGTGGGTGCCGGCTGGCTCGCGGTGCGGGCGGCACGTCACCGCACCGGCAGGCGTGTCAGCGGAGTGCGCGCGGTGACCGCGATCGTCCTGGTGGGCGCTGCGGCCGGGCTCGCGCTGCTGGTCTCGCCGGTGCTGCCCGGCACCGGCAGCGCGGACCGCCTGGTGCTGCGCAACTACGTCGAGCCGCCGTTCGAGATCGGCGCCTACGCGAGTCCGCTGGTCGGATACCGCAAGCACACCAAGGACGCCAACCAGTTGTGGGACCAGACGCTCTTCACCGTGGAGGGCCTGCCACCGGGGGAACGCGTCCGGATCGCCGCGCTCGACGGTTACGACGGCCGAGTGTGGGGCGCGACCAACGATCCGTCCGGTACGGCGAACCCGGTGCAGCGGAACAACTTTCAACGAGTAGGCGTGCGCATCCCCGTCGCCGGTGCCGGTGCGGAGGCGGATGTGACGATCAGGATCGAGGCGGCCTACGCGACGGCCGACGAGCTGAGCGCGTGGCTGCCGACCGCAGGGCACGCGCGGGAGATCGCGTTCAGCGGTGAGCGGAAGGCCGGCCACACCGAGAGCCTGCGCTACAACCTCGCGACGGCGTCCGGCATCGTCGCCGACCGGCTGCGCGAGGGCGACACCTACGCCTTGCGCACCGTCCTCGCGGCGCAGGGGATCCCGGACGACGCCCAGCCGTTCGGACGGCCGCCGGTGCGCGCCGGTGACCTGGCGTTCGTGCGGAGCAAGGTCGCGAAGTGGACGGGTGGCGCGGGGACGATCGCCGAACGGCTCAAGGCGGCCGCCGCGTACCTGCGCGACAACGGCGCCTACACCGACGGCGGCCCAGGCGAGACGGAATACCTGCCGGGACACAGCGCGGCCAGGCTGACGGCGTTCTTCAACGCCAAGCGCCCGGCGGGCAACGACGAGCAGTACGCCGCCGCGTACGCCTTGGTGGCCAACGAGATCGGCATGCCCGCACGGGTCGTGCTGGGTGCGGTGCCGGGCTCCGGCGGTGTGGTGCGCGGCGAGAACGTGCAGGCGTGGGTGGAGATCCACCTCGCGGACGGCGCGTGGGCCGTCGTCCCGAACACCGAGTACATGCCTGACCGGTCGAAGAAGCCGGATCATCAGCCGCCGCAGGAGATCGAGAACACCGACGCCGCGGTGGTGCCGCCGCCGAACACCGTGAAGATGCCCAGTTCGCTCGTCGACGCGAGCCGTGCGGACGCGTCCGGCGTGGGTGCCGGCCCGGTCGACCCGCCGTTCCTGCCGTCGTGGCTGAAGGACCTCCTGGCCGGCGTCGGCTCGGTGCTGCTCCCGATCACCGCATTGGTCGGCCTTCTCGTCGGCATGAAGACCGTGCGGCGCCACCGGAGGCGGACGCGCGGGAGCACCACGACGAGGTTCGCCACCGGGTGGCGCGAGGTCGTCGACCACGCCCGTGACCTGGGGGCGAAGGTGCCGCGCGGCCTGACCCGGCGCCAGGAGGCGACCCTGCTGGCCCGGTTCGACCTGCGCGGTCTCGCCGTGCACGCGGACGACCACGTGTTCGGCCCCGGCACGCCGGACCAGGCCGCGGTGGACGCGTTCTGGGTGGCCGTGCGGCAGACCAGGAGCCGGATGCGGGCGACGGTGCCGCGGTGGCGGCGCTGGCTCGCGGCGGTGGACGTGCGGACGTTCCTGCTCGCGCGGGCGAGGTGAGCGGTGAAGATCAAGTTCACCCTGGCGCGGTCCGGCGGCACGTCCGTCGACCTGATGGCGACCGTGGACGCGGCGACCACGGTGGGAGACCTGGCCGCGCACCTCGTGCGCGCCGATCCGGTGAGCGGGCAGCCGGTGCCCGGACGCGTCACGCTGTCGATCGCGGGCAGGGACCAGCGCTCGCTCGACCCGCACCTGCACGTCGGCGGCAGCGGGCTGCGGTCCGGTGCCGTCGTCTCGATCGCCCGCGGCGGCGAGGACTACGCCGATCCGCGCACCGGTGACGCGGCCGTGGTCGAGGTGGTCGAGGGACCGGACGCGGGCAGGAAGTTCCCGCTGCACAGGGGAACCAGCGTGATCGGCCGCGAACCCGGCTGCGAGGTGCGGCTGACCGATCCGCTGGTGTCCCGCCAGCACGCCAGGCTCACCATCGCCGACATCGCCCAGATCACCGATCTGGGTTCGGCGAACGGCGTCCAGCTCGGCGGGGCGGCGGTGTCCCGGTCGGTGCTGCGGCCCGGAGACCGCGTGCGGGTCGGGGACACCGAGCTGCAGGTGCGCGTCCTGCACGCGACGCCGGCGGCCGATGACGCCGCCGTCGCGTTCGTCCGCTCGCCCCGGCTGGATCGGCGCTACGAGGGTGTCGAGCAGTTCGCGCCGGAGCCGCCGCGCCGTCCCCAGCGGGAGCGGTTCCCGATCGTGCCGCTGATCGCGCCCGTGCTGATGGGCGCGGTGCTGTACCTCATCACGAAATCCGTGATGTCACTGGCTTTCGTGGCGCTGAGTCCGCTGATGATCGTCGGCTACGGGGTCGAGTCGATGCTCGCCGGGCGGTCCGCGTTCAAGAAGGCGACGGCCGCGTTTCGCGCGGAGCTGGTGGAGCTGGCCGAAGAAGCGGGGGAGGCGAACCGGGCCGAGGTGTCGGCGCGGTGCGCAGAACACCCGTCGCTCGCCGACTGCACGGCGGCGGCCAGGGAAGGCGGTCAGCTGCTGTGGACGCGCAGACCTGACGGCCACGGCTTCATCGAGATCCGCCTCGGCACCGGACGCCTGCCCGCGCGCAACTTCATCACCCTGCCGGATCCTCGCGGTCTTCCGCGCGAGCTGTGGACCGAGCTGGTCACCAGGACCGAGTCCTTCTCGTTCGTCGACGGCGTGCCCGTGGTGGCACGGCCGGCTGAACACGGTGGTGTCGGCGTCGCGGGATCACGGCCGGCCGCGCTGGCGGCGGCCCGGGCCCTGGTCGCGCAACTGGCCGTGCTGCACTCGCCCGCCGAGCTCGTGCTCACCGGGTTCGCCTCCGCCCAGACCTCGGTGGACTGGGACTGGGTGAAGTGGTTGCCGCACACCACCTCCCCGCACAGCCCGTTCGGGACGCGCCACCTCGCCGCGGACACGACGTCCGCGGCGGCACTGCTGTCGGAGCTCGAGGCGCTCGTCGAAAGCCGGGCGGACGGCGAGGCTCCCGGACCGTCGGTCTTCGTGATCGTCGAGGACGACGCGCCCGGTGAACGCAGCAGGCTGGTGGAGCTCGCGGAGATCGGCTGGCGGCACGGCGTGCACGTGTTGTGGCTCGCGGTGGACGTCACGCTGCTGCCCGCGGCCTGCCGCACGTACCTCAGCGTCGAGCACGCCACCGGCTCCGGTCACGTGGGCTACGTGCACGACGGTGCCCGCATCGAGAACGTGGCGGTGGAACTGCTCGACGACGCGTCCGCGACCGATCTGGCGCGGCGCCTGGCGCCGTTGGTCGACACCGGCGCGAAGGTCGACGACGCGAGCGACCTGCCCAGGTCGATCTCGTTGCTCAACGTCGCGGAACCCGCGTTGACACCGGCCGCGGAAGTGGTGCTGGAACGCTGGCAGGAGAACAGGTCCATCGTGCAGGGACCGTGCGCCCCGCAGAAGCCGAGCCGTGAGGCCGGGACGCTGCGGGCCGTCGTCGGCATGTCCGCGACCGGCGCGCACGCACTCGACCTGCGCGCGGACGGACCGCACGCGTTGGTCGGCGGCACAACGGGTTCCGGCAAGAGTGAACTGCTGCAGTCGTGGATTCTCGCTCTTGCCGTGGCGCACAGCCCGCAACGGGTGACGTTCCTGCTGGTCGACTACAAGGGAGGGTCGGCGTTCCAGGAGTTCGAGGGACTGCCGCACGTCGTCGGCCAGGTCACCGACCTCACCCCGCACCTCGTGCACCGCGCGCTCACGTCGCTGTCGGCAGAGCTGAAGAACCGGGAGAGGCTGTTCGCACGGTACCGGGTCAAGGATCTGGCCGAGCTCGAACGCCGGGACGCCGCCGCGGCACCGCCGAGCCTGGTGATCGTGGTCGACGAGTTCGCCGCGCTGGTGAAGGAGCTGCCGGAGTTCGTCGACGGCGTGGTGAACGTCGCGCAGCGCGGCCGTTCGCTCGGCGTGCACCTGATCCTCGCCACCCAGCGCCCCGCCGGCGTGATCAAGGACAACCTGCGCGCGAACACCAACCTGCGCCTGGCGTTGCGCACCGCGGACGAGGCGGACAGCGTGGACGTGCTCGGCTCACCGCAGGCCGCCTTCTTCGACCCCGCGCTGCCCGGCCGGGCGGTGTCGAAGACCGGCCCCGGCAGGCTCGTGCCGTTCCAGGCGGGCTACGCGGGCGGGTGGACCTCGGACGTGGCCGCACCGCCTGAGGTGTTCGTGGAGGAGCTGTCGTTCGGGCGCAGCGCCGTCTGGCAGGTGCGCGCGGCGGCGCCGTCAGTGACAGACCTCGGTCCCACGGACATCACACGGATGGTGCGTGCCGTGCAAGCCGCATTCACCCACGCCCGGATGCGGCCTCCGCACCAGCCTTGGAAGCCGCCGCTCGCAGCCGTCTACGACCTGATGACCATGCCGTCGCGGTCGGACAGCGAGATCGTTTTCGGGGTCCGCGACGATCCGGAGAACCAGCAGCAGACCCTGGTCGCGTTCCGTCCGGACGTCGACGGCAACCTCGCCGTGTTCGGCACCGGCGGCACCGGGAAGTCGACCCTGCTGCGGGTCATCGCGGCCGCGGTGGGGGACATCCGCACCCCGTTGTGCCACGTCTACGGACTGGACTTCAGCGGTCACGGTCTCGCGATGCTGGAGGAGCTCCCGCACGTGGGCAGCGTGATCGCGGGCAGCGACCACGAGCGCGTCGCCAGGCTCCTGGGATGGCTCCGGGGCATCGTGAACGAACGCGCGGCCCGGTACGCGAAAGCCGACGCGGGCACGATCACCGACTACCGCGCGAAGGAAGGCGCGACACCCGACCCGCGCATCCTCGTGCTGCTGGACGGCGTCGGTGCGTTCCGGAAGGCCTACGAGGCAACCGATCACAGCCGGTGGTTCGACGTGCTGGTCGCCATCGCGAGCGAGGGCAGACAGGTCGGCGTGCACCTCGTCCTGTCCGCGGACCGTCCGCCCGCCGTGCCGTCCGTGCTGGGAGCCGCCGTCCAGACCCGAGTGGCGCTGAGGCTCGCGGACGACAGCGAGTACCCGCTCATCGGCGAACCGCTGGGAGTGCTGGGTTCGGCCTCGCCGCCGGGCCGCGCGTTGCTGCGCGGCAGCGAGATCCAGGTCGCGAACCTCGGCAAGCACGGTGACGTCGCCGCCCAGGCCCTGCGGATCAGGGCGATGGCCCAGGCGATGCGGGACCGCGGCGTGCCCGCGGCCCCGGCGATCGAACGCCTCGCCGAGGCGATTCCGCTGTTATCACTGCCCGCCAGCGTCGACGGCCGCCCGGTGCTCGGCCTCGCGTCGGAAACCTTTGCCCCGCACACGTTCGAGCCCGTCGGCGGCTTTCTCATCAGTGGCCCGCCGAAGTCCGGCCGGACCACGGCGGTGCACGCCGTCGTCGCGGCGGTGCGCCGGTGGAACCCGGACATGACCGTCCACCTGCTGAGCAACTCCACGCGCTCGGTCCTGGCCGGCCTCGGCTGCTGGACCACGACCTCGTGCGGCCCGGACGTGGACGAGGCCGCACGCGCGCTGCTGAAGGAGCTCGACGGCCCGCCTGTGGTCGTCGTGCTGGAGAACATCCTCGAACTGGCCGCCCACGCCGCCATGACGCCGTCCACACCGCTGGTGGAACTGGTGCAGCGCTGCGTACGCGACGGCCACTTCCTCGTCTTCGACGGCGAGACGTTCGCCGTTCAGCCCCATCACGGCCTGCTCGGGGCCGCGAAGGCGAGCCGCGCCGGCCTGGCGCTGGCGCCGGAGTCCGCGGACGACGCGTTCAGGACCAGGTTCCCCGCGAAGCTCAACCGCGCCGACTTCCCACCCGGCAGAGCACTGCACGTGGTGGGAGGAACCACCTCGGTGGTCCAAATAGGACTGCCCGATCCAGGAGGAGCAAGCACATGACCGGTTTCATCGGTATGGACCCGGAGGCCGTCCGGACACTGGCCCGTCAGCTCGAGCTCAAGGCCGGCGAGATCGACACCATCGCCAGCACGCTGTCGTCCCAGATCGACGGCACGACGTGGCTCGGCCGGGACGCGGACGGGTTCCGCTCGGACTGGTCGGGGACCTACCGCACCCAGCTCGCCGCGGTCTCCACCGCGTTGCGGGAGGCCTCGACGCGTGCGGCGAACAACGCCGTTCAGCAGGAGGAGGCCTCACGCGCCTGACCGTCCTTTCACCACGAGCGGAGTTTCTCGGGGTTGCGGACGGCCCAGATGTGCGTGATGCGGTCGTCCGCGAAGTCGAACGCGTAGACCGACGCGGTGACGCCCGCGTTCTGGATCAGCAGGCCGGGGCGGCCGTTGACGGTGCGCTCGTGGAGCACGACGCCGAGTGTCTTGTCGGCGACCGCGATGAGGAACTCGGCGATCTGCTCGCTGCCGTGGATCGGGTGCAGGGTGGTGGTGGCCAGGCCGCCGCCGTCCGCGGTGAAGGTCGCGGTGGGGTCCAGGAGGCCCACCAGGGCGGTGATGTCCTGGGTCTGCCAGGCGTGTTTGAAGTCGCGGACCAGGTGGACGGCCTGGGGGGTGGGCGGCGGGGAGGCCCGGACTCGGCGGCGGGCGGTGGAGGCCAGTTCGCGGCAGGCGGCCGGGGTGCGGCCGGTGATCTCGGCGATCTCCGTGAAGGAGTACTGGAAGACGTCGTGCAGGATCAGGGACACGCGTTGGGCCGGGGTCATCGACTCGAGTGCCACCAGGAAGGCCATGGTCACCGACTCGTCCAGGGTTACGCGGTCGGCCGGGTCGGTGGGGTGGCCCTCGGCCGGGTCCGGTAGCGGTTCGGGGATCCATTCGCCCACGTAGCGTTCGCGGCGGGCTCGGGCCGAGCCGAGCTGGTCCAGGCAGATTCGGCTGGTCACGGTGGTGAGCCAGGCGCCTGGGGAGGCGATCGCGTCCTGGTGCGGGGCGGGCAGCGCGTACCAGCGGGCGTAGGCCTCCTGGACGGCGTCTTCGGCCTCGGCCAGTGTGCCCAGCAGGCGGTAGGCGATGTTGATCAGGTGGCGGCGTTCGCCCAGGATCGCGTCGGTCATCGGTGTTCCCCCGGTGGTTCGGTGTCTTCGCCTGTACGACGAGACACCGCGTCCCATTGTCAGGCCTGACGTTTCGCCGGGGCGCGTCGTCGTAGTGATCGGAAACGACGCTACGGACGAAGGAGACCGATGATCAGCATCGGCATCATCCTCGGCAGCACCCGGCCGGGTCGCCGGGGGGAGCAGGTGGCCCGGTGGGTCGAACAACGGGCGGGGCTGCGCGGGGACGCGGAGTTCGAGGTGGTCGACCTGCTCGACCACCCGTTGCCGCACCTGGACGAGCTGCCGGGCGAGTACGCGAACGCGCACACCAGGCAGTGGGCGGCGAAGATCGCGTCGTTCGACGGGTTCGTGGTGGTCACGCCCGAGTACAACCACTCGGCGCCGGCGGTGCTGAAGAACGCGCTCGACTTCCTGCACGCCGAGTGGCGTGACAAGGCGGCCGGGTTCGTCTCGTACGGCGGAGTGGGCGGCGCTCGTGCGGTGGAGCAGTTGCGGCTGGTGTGCGGGGCGCTGGGGATCGCCGACGTGGCGTTGCAGGTGACGCTGCCGCTGGCGACCGAGTTCCAGGACTTCGCCGTGCTCAAGCCGGGCGAGCACACCATCGCGGCCCTGGACCGGATGCTGGACCAGGTCATCGCCTGGAGCACCGCCCTCGCGCCGTTGCGCGCCGCCGAGCCCGCCACTGTGGCCTGAAAGACATCCCAGGAGCTGAAATGTCAAGCCGCGACGTTCTCGGCGTGATGCGACCAGGCGGTCGTCTCGTCGTAGAGGGTGCCGGTTTTGAGGCAGCCGTGCAGGATGCCGACCAACCGGTTCGCCAGCTGGCGCAGGGCGGCGTTGTGTCCCGCGCCGCGGGCGCGCTGCCGGTCGTAGTAGGCCCGTGCTCCGGGCGAGGCTTTCAGCGCGCCGAACGCCTGGGACATCAGCGCGTCGATCAGCCGGTCGTTGTGGACGAAGCGGGCCAGGGCGACCTTCTTCTTGCCCGACGCGCGGGTGATCGGGGACGTGCCCGCGTAGTTCTTGCGGGCTTTGGAAGTGGCGTAACGGCCGGGGTCGTCGCCGAACTCCGCGAGCACCCGAGCGCTGAGGATCGGTCCCAGCCCAGGCTGGGAGCTGATGATCTCAGCGGCCGGGTGCTGCCCAAAATGGGTCTCCACCTGCCCCTGCAAGGATTTCACCTGCGTGTTGAGCGTGGTCAGGACCGCGATCAGCGCCTGGACCGAGGCGGCGTAGGCGTCCGCGACGATCTCGGGCTGGCCGAGGTGCTCGGTGCGCAGCGCGGCCTGCACGGCCGCGGCTTTCTCCGCGATGTTCTTGCGGCGCGCGCGTTTGAGCGCAGCGCTGATCTGGGAGCTCGTGAGCCGGGCGGCCCGTGCCGGGGTGGGGGCTTTGGCCAGCAGTTCCAGGGTGTCGGCGGCGTCGAGGTCCTCGAACGCGACCAGCGCGGCGGGGAAGTAGCCGAGCAGGGCGTGCCGCAGCCGCTGAGCGTGACGAGTGCGTTCCCAGATCAGCGTCTTGTGGACGCGGGCCAGGACCTTGATCGCCTCGGCCTCGGAGCTGTCCCCGGCGACCGGCCGCAACTCGTGGGAGTGGGTGCGGGCCATGTCCGCCAGCACGTGCGCGTCACCGGCGTCACTCTTGGCGCCCGACACTCCCAGCCGGTCACGGAACCTGGCCGCCTGCAACGGGTTGACCGCCAGCACCGTGTAGCCGGCCGCGACCAGCGCCGCCACCCACGGACCCCGGTCGGTCTCGATCCCGACCTGCACCTCCACATCCTCGTCGTCGGTCTCACCAAGCTGCTCGCCGATCATCGCGTGCAGCCGGGCCATCCCCGCTACGCCCTCGGGCAGCCTGGCCTTGGCCAGCCGCCGGCCCGTGCCGTCCATCAGCTCGACGTCGTGATGGTCCTCGGCCCAGTCATCCCCTACGAACAGCCGCAACTGCCCTCCCGCTCTCGTTCTCGGTCACCGTGCGCAGCCTGCGGGAGAACCATCAGCGACCTAATCAAGCAGTGCTTCCCGCCACGAACTCGCGGGGCACGACATCCCAGCAGCGATCGACTCTCCCGGCCTGCCGGCAGGGGCACCGTCTTTCAGCGGGACTCAGGCGTCCAGGACATCCGAGTGCTCACCCGCCGGTCGGCTACCGCAAGGAGTGTGCCGGATGGCCACTCCCAAAACTGATTAGGACTGATGATGCGCGAACTGGACGAAGCCGAGCTCAGGCAGCACATCGGCAAGATCGTCGAAGGGATCGAGCGCAAGGACCTGGACGCGCTGCGGCGGCTCTATTCGCCGGACGTCGTGTCGTTCGACGTCGAGCCGCCGCTGCAGCACGTCGGCGTCGACGCGAAGCTGAAGAACTGGGCCACGGCGTTCGCGTTCTTCCAGGACGTGAGCTACGAGGTTCGTGATCTGGCGCTGACGGTGGACGAGAACGTCGCGTTCGGACACTGCTTCGGACGGCTCAGCGGCACGACGAAGACGGGCGCGACGATCGGCGGCATGTGGGTCCGCGCGACGTTCTGCTTCCGCAAGATCGACGGGAACTGGCTGGTCAGCCACGACCAGGTCTCGGTGCCGTTCGACATCGCCAGCGGCAAGGGGGTGACCGATCTCGAGCCCTGAGCCGTGGGCAACTGGGCGTCAACTGCGCTGACGTCCCGGCAGGGGCGATTCTCCGGCGCTGTCCGGCCACCGTTGCGCCACTACACCAACGGGTAGACTTCCGCCAGGGTTCGCCCGGGGCGACGACGGCCGCGCAGTAGGCTTGATCGCCACCACCTGTGCAGCGTCGGCGCTGCGGTGGCCAACGGGGCGGATAACATGGGGGAAAGGCGGGTATGGGGCACGTCCACGTGTCCTGCCAGGCGATCATGAACAGCATCGGCATCATGCGCTTCCGCAACGGCACTTTCAGCGCTGTCTCGACGACGTCGCGATGCTGTCCGGCCCAGCACGCACTCGGCCCCACCAGACCGTGAAGGACACGTCGCGTTGACCGTCGAGCAGACCCAACCGCAGATCAGGTTGGCCGCCCCCGAGCCAGGTCCCACCCGCCCGGCACGCAGATCGCGCTGGGTGGTCGCCGCCGAAGCCGGGGTGTCGGTGGTCGTGGCCGTCATCACGGCCGCGCTGGCGAGGACCATCGACATCAACCCGCTGGACAGGATCGGCCAGGTCAGCGGCCTGGCCGCTCTCCAGCTCCGGTACGCGTTGATCGCGTTCGTGCTGCTCGTGGCGGTCGTGGTCGCGAGCAGGGGCCGGCGCCGCAGCCCGCTCGTCGAGCACCTCGTCGCCGCCGCCACCGCCGGCCTGTTCACCGGTCTCATCGCGGGCGCGGTCATCGTCGCCCTGCGCGGCACCAGCTACGGCCTCAACGCCGAGAACGGCGACTCCGGCGTCCTCATCCAGTTCGCCCGCAACTACCTCGAGACCGGCAAGATCGAACCCAGCTACCCGCCCGGCTTCGTGTACGGCCTGGCCTGGTACTCCGATCTGACCGGCACCCCGCCCGAGTACGCCATCAAGGCGCTCCAGGTCGGCGTCACGGCGTTGTTCGGCCCGATCGCCTACCTCACGTGGCGGCTGCTGCTGCCCCCGCTGTGGGCACTGGGCATCGGCATCATCCCCGCGATCCCGCTGATCGACCCGTACAAGCCGTACACCAACCTCATGCTCGTCGTGCTCGTCCCCGTGCTGCTGGCCCTGCTGCGCCAGCTGCGCGTCTCCGGGCACACGCCGTGGCGCAGGCTCGTGCCCATCTCGCTCGGCTTCGGTGCCGCTCTCGGCCTCATCTTCCTGATCTACTCCGGCTGGTTCATCTGGAGCGCGCCGGGCGTGATCGTCGCCGCCCTCGTGCTGTTCCCGTGGCGCCACAACCCGCTGCGCGCCCTCGCACTGGCCGGCATCAGCGCCGGCGTGTTCGTCGCCGTCTCCAGCCAGCACCTGTTCGGCCTGCTCGACGCCTCGGGCTCGGTCAAGGACCGCTACTACTACTGGGACACCTGGGTCGAACCCACCTACATCGCCATGTGGAAGGGCGACCAGCCCGGCTCCGAGGTCGGCGCGTGGCCGCCGCCCGGTGAGATCGGCGGGGTCGGCGTGTTCATGCTGCTCGCCATCATCGGCCTCGCCGCCGCCATCGCCATCGCCCGCAGGCGCACCATCGTCATCGGCCTGACCTGCGTCTTCGCCGGTTCCTGGCTGTTGCGCTTCTACTTCTCGTCCCAGATGTACGCCCAGGACGCCGTCCAGCTCTACCCGCGCACCACGGCCCACCTGCTGTACTGCCTGCTGCTGCTCTGCGGGTTCGCTGGTTTCTACGCCGTGCACCGCCTGCGTCGCCTCGACCGCGTCAGCAAGGCCCTGGCCTCGCCGTCCGTGCCGATCGGCGTCCTGGCCGCCCTGCTGCTGCTGTTCGCCAGCGCGTCGGCGTCCATCGGCGACCGCTACTCCGCCCGCAGCGACAACTCCACCGGCCTGCTCACCAGCACCGCCCACCTGACCAGGCTCACCAACGGCCAGTGCCCGGCGTACGCGAACCAGTTCGGCACGGGCTGCTTCACGATCCACGACCCCGCCCTGGTCGAGGCCTTGAAGAAGCTCGTCGAGAAGGGCCCGCGGCCCGGCATGCTGCCCCACCCCTCCACCACCCACGCGCCGCCGCCGAGCTGAGCCGGCGTCGCTAAGCGAGCCGGGCGCGCAGTGACGCCATCAACTCGGCCCGCCCGCTGACCGCGAGCTTCTGCCGGATCTTCGCGACGTGCTGCTCGACGGTCTTCGGCGAGATGTAGAGCCGGGCGCCGATCTCCTTGTGGGTCATGCCTTCCACCAGCAGTTCGCCGACCGCGCGTTCCCGCTTCGACAGGCCGTCGCCCGGCCCGTTGTCCTCGGTGCCGATGCGGGCTCGCAGCGCACGTCCGGTGCTCAGCAGCTCGCGGGCCGCCGCCGGGTTGCTCAGGCGGGCGGCCGCCGCGCCGCACAACGCCATCGCGTCCCACGGGTGCCCCGCGTGCGCCAGCCGGTCGGCGACCCCGGCCACCACGGCGGGATCGACGTCGCCGGAGAGGATCGACGCCCACATCCGGGCGGCGGAGGCTCGTGGCTCGACGGTCAGCTCCACCACCACGGACGCGTCACCGGCGACCACGGCCCGTTGCACGCGCCACCAGTTGTCCGTCTCCACGCACCAGTCGGCACCGACGCGCGCGACCGTGCAGGTCATCGCGTCGACGATCGTGTCGCGTTCGAACGCGCTGGCCGCCCCAGCGGACAGTTCGCCCCACGCGTCGAGCAGCAACGGTTCCACGTCCACCCCGGCCACCACGGGCGCGATCCTGCGCCAGGTCGACCTCAGCGCCTCCTCGTCGCCTGCCCGGCGGGCCAGGCCGATCGTCACGGCGGCGGCCAGCACTGCGTCGCGACGCAGCACCGGCTTGGTGCAGGCGGCGATCTCCGCGCGGGCGGCGGCCAGCCTGCCCGCCCTCAGGTGCAGCCACGCCGTGAGCAACCGGCGGCGTGCCGTCGGACGGTCCGCGAACATCAGCAGCAGTTCCTCGGCGCTGGCGTCGTGACCGCCCGCGACCAGCGCCGTCACGGCCAGGTCGCCCCACTGCTCGACGGCCATCGGGTCGACGGGCACGGTGGCGGCGGCCAGCCCGGCCAGCTTGCGGGCAGCGGAGGCGAACCCGCCGCGCACCGCCTCGATCGCCGCGTCCACGCCGTCCAGCAGCACCGTCAGACCCCGCGGCGCGGTGCCGGACAGCCGGGCGCGTGCGGTGGCGAGGTCCGCGGCGGCCGAGTCCAGGTCGCCGGCCAGGCAGGCGGCCAGTACGGCGCGGGCCGCCGCGGCGACACCGGGCGCGCCGTTCAGCGAACCCGCGATCACGCGCCACCGTGCGGCGGCGTCGAACAGGGCCCCATCGGCAGCTGCTGCCGCGGCGACCACTCCGGCTGCCACGCAGTCCTGGTCCGTGCCCTCGTGGAGAATCCGGTCGGCCGTCTCGATCGCCGACGCGGTGTCACCGTCCCGCCACGCCAGCTCCGCTGCGATGGCACTCATGCTCGCCTCCCCGCGAACCAGCCGTTCGACCTGGGCAGGAACATCAGCACGCCCGCAGCAGCCACCGCGATCCCCACCGCGAGTGGCGTCGGAGACACCACGGCGCCGACGATTCCCAGCACTGCCAACAAGATTCGCGCCCAGTTCCGGCCGACGCGGTAAGGCCGCAGCACCGCCAACTGCACCAGCGACACCAGTACGCCCGGCCCGAGCAGAACGCCCAGCCCGGCCAGCACGACTTTGTCCTGTGTGGACTGATCGACAGCGCGAGTCGCCACCTCAGCGGTCAGTTCGGCGCGCACGTCGCCGAACGCTACGGCGACAACCACAAGCTCGACGATCACCACGACCAGCCACAGGTAGACCGACACCGTGACCAGTCGCGGCCGCGGCACCCGCACAAGCGTGAACTTCTGCTGCACGGGTCTCGGAGGTAACGCGGTCACGGTGTACCCGCCTTGGTGCTCGCCTTGCTGCTGGGCACCGAAACGGGGACGCTGGCCGACTTGGTGACGCTCGGCGCCGAACTGGACGGCCAGGTGGTCGTCGTGGTGGCGCGCTTCGTCGGTGGGGGAGGGGGCGGCGGCGCGACCGTCTTCTGCGGCTCGGGCGGCGCGACGTAGGTGGTGGTCACCGGTGCCACGGTCGTCGTCTCCTCGGTGGTCGGCGGCGTGGTCGTGCTGGTCGGCGTGTCCGGGCTGGCGTTGCCCGCGAAGTACGTGTTCATCGCGAGACCACCGCCGACCATCGCCGCGAGCACCGCCGCCGTGATGTACGGGGTGAGCTTCTTCCGCTTGCGCTGCAAGGCGGGCGCGGCGGGCATCGGCGGCCGTGACCACATGACGGTCGCCACCTCCGGCGCGGGTTCGCGCACGCGGGCGGACAGCGCGGCACCGACCGCGACCATGCCCTCGGACGCGGGTGTCACCGACCGGCCGAGCAACGCGGAAACTTCCTGTGTCACCAAGGGAATCCGCGCCGAACCGCCGACCAGCAGCACGGCGGCGAGGTCGTCCGCGGTCACCCCGGCGTTCTGCAACGCCCGAACGAGCGCGGCGGTCGTCTCGGCCAGCGCGGGCCGGATCATCTCCTCGAGCTCGGCACGCGTCAGCCGCACCTCGCGTGCGGAGATCCCCGGCACGGCAACGGGAATCCGCACCTCGGTGTCCGACGACAGCTGCTCCTTCGCGGCCGTGCAGGCACGCCGGAGATCGGCAACCGCTGCCAGCACAACAGGATTCTCCGTGTCGAGCGAGTCCCACTCCAAGGACTCGGCCACGTGCGCGAAGACCGCCTCGTCGAAGTCCAGCCCGCCGACCTCGGCCTCCTCGGGACGCCCGGCCAGCACGCACGAGTCGGCGAGCTTGCGCACCACCGCGGCCTCGAAACCGCCGCCACCGAGGTCGTAGACGGCGACGACGGAACCCGGTTGCAGCCGGGCCCGCTCGTCGTGCGCCACGACCGCGGCCTGGGGCGCGGGCACGAACAGCACGTCGGAAAGTCCTGCTTCACGCAGGGATTCCAAGCGGTGTGGACCCCACGTGGCCGGATGCGCGACGGCGACCTGGCCGTTGTGCGGCGCGAGCAGCGTCGTGACGAAACGCGCGGTGAGCACGTCTGCACTGAGCGCTGCCCCGCCCAGTCGCAACGGCGTCGGGTCGCCGACGCGGCGCAGGAACCGGCGGGCCACCCGGCTCGGGTCGGCGGACGCGCGGCGTTCCGCCTCCTCGCCGATGACCAAAGAGCCATCAGGATTCGCGAACACCACGGTCGGTGTCACGGACTCGAGACGCGGTACCTCGCGGCACGTGGCTGTTGCTGTGCGGGTGGATCCGAGATCCAGCCCGATCTGGTAGTGCATCGGACACCCCCTGTAGCGGCGGACAAGGCGGACGTCAGTACACGTGCGTCTCATATGGAGCGGTTCACTCTTTCCGAAATACAGGGGTGAATCCCCTATCGCTGTCGCGATCCCTGCGTGCGCGGTGGGTGACGAACCGGGAGCCGCCCAGATGGCAGGGGCTTCCGCGCTGCCTAACTTTGTTGGCAGCCGGTCGAAACGTCGCCCGGCACACCACAGAGCAGGAGCCGATCATGAGCACTCCCATCGACCTCAACGCCTTCCTCGCCGACCTGACGGCCGACCTGGACGCCGACGGCACCCAGGCGAGCGAGCAGCAGGTCCAGTCCGCTCAGGTGGCGCCGCAAACCTCCTCGCAGGACTCGGCGCAGAAGCAGGACACGACCACCGCCACGCAGACCACGGGTGGCGACGGCGGCAACGGCGGCGTGGCCGTGGCCGGTGACGGTGGCAGCGCGGACGGCGGCAACGGTCTCGGCATCGGCGGCGCCGGCGGCGACATCGACCAGGACGGACTGGTCAACGTCAACTTCGGCAGCAGCGCGGGCGGCAGCGGCCTCGGCGTCGGTGGCAACGGTGGCGTCGCGGGCAACGGCGGCAACGCCGACGCCGGTGGTGGCAACGGCGGCGACGCCCGTTCCGACGTGGACGTCGACGCCGACCAGGACGCCGACCTCGACTCGGACCAGTTCTCCGCCCAGGACGCCGACCAGACCGCCGTCTCCGACCAGGACCAGGACTTCGACCTGGACGTCGACACCCAGATCGACAACGTCCTCGAAGACCTCGACCTGCCCATCTGACGCCGGACCGGCCCCGCCGCCTCGGGGCCGGTCTCCTCGGTGAGGAGACACCATGCTGGAAAAGCTCATCGACTTCCTGATGAACATGATGAAGGACCCGAAGGCCCGGCAGGCGTTCGACGAGAACCCGCACAAGGAGCTGGCGCGCAACGGACTTTCCGGGGCGACCGACGCCGACATCCGGGACGCGAAGCTGATCATGGCCGACCGCCCGGCGCCGGTTCGGGAGTCGCACCACACCGAGGTCGTGCACGACCGTCCGGTCCAGCACATCGACCAGACGTTCAACATCGACGACCGCGACGTCACGATCATCGACGACTCGTTCAACTCCGACGACGACACGGAGGTCAACTCGGTCGCCATCCAGGACAACGACACCGAGACCAACGTCGTTCAGGTGAAGGACTCGTTCAACGACATCGACGTGGACAAGCCGCACACCGAGCCTCCCGTCGCGGACGACGAGCCGGAACCTGAGCCCGAACCGGTCGAGGAGCCCGTGCTGGAGGTCCCCGCCGAGCCGGAGCCCGTCCTGCTGGACGAGCCCGTCGAGCCCGTCGAGGAGCCCGAGCCGGACCCCGTCGACGCACTGGCCGGGTGACCCCGGTGCCGACCTCACCGCAGCAGGCCGTCGAGCTCGCGCTGGCCGCCATCAAGCGCTACGACCGTCCTGACCTGGAGCGACGACTGCACCAGGCCAGGACGCGGTTGGCCGACGACCAGGTCCGCCTGCTGGTCGTCGGCGAGTTCAAGCAGGGCAAGAGCATGCTGGTCAACGGCCTCGTCGGGGCGCCGGTCTGCCCGGTGTCCGACGACGTCGCCACCGCCGTGCCGACCGTCGTGAAGCACGCGGAGACGCCGGTGGTCACGGTGGTGCGGGCGGAGGGACGCACCGAGGTGCCGCTGGAGGAGCTGCCGGCGTTCGCGTCGGAGGAGGGCAACCCCGGCAACCGCGAACGCCTGCTGCACGTCGAGGTCGGCCTTCCCCGGCCGTTGCTGGCCGAGGGGCTGGTGCTCGTCGACACGCCCGGCGTCGGCGGGCTCAGCTCCGTCCACGGTGCCGCCACGATGGCGGCGCTGCCGTCGGCGGACGCCGTGCTGCTGGTCTCCGACTGCTCGCAGGAGTACACGGCGCCCGAGCTCGAGTTTCTGAAGCAGGCCATGGCCGTGTGCCCGAACGTGGCCTGCGTGCTGACCAAGACCGACCTGTACCCGGACTGGCGGGCGATCGCCGAGCGCGACCGGCAGCACCTCGCGGACGCGGGCATCAAGGCCGAGCTGTTCACCGTCTCGTCGACCCTGCGGTGGCACGCGCTGCGGTCCGGCGACCAGGACGTGAACACCGAGTCCGGCTATCCGCCGCTGGTGAGCTTCCTGCGCAAGAAGGTCCTCGCGCAGGCCGATCTGCTGGCCAGGCGGTCGACGCTGCACGACGTGCTGACGGTGATCGGCCAGGTCGTGGACAGCCTGCGGGCCGAGCAGTCGGCGCAGGAGAACCCGGAGTCGGTGCAACAGCTGATCCGGGAGCTCACCGAAGCCGAGCAACGCGCCGCGGGCCTGAAGGAAAGGTCCGCGCGCTGGCAGCAGACGCTGAGCGACGGCGTTGCCGACCTCAACGCCGACGTCGACTTCGACCTGCGCGACCGGATGCGGGAGATCGTCCGCGAGGCGGAGGACGCCTTGCTGGCGGGTGACCCGCAGAAGATCTGGGACCAGTTCTCGGTGTGGGCGCAGCAGGCCGTGACGTCCGCGGTGTCGGCGAACTCGGTCTGGGCGACGCAACGGGCGCGCTGGCTCGCCAAACGCGTCGCGGAGCACTTCGACTCCGAACGCGAGCAGATGCTGCCGGCGTTGCGCGTGAACACAGCGGACCCGTTGCGGTCGGTGCCGGAGCTCTCGGTGCGCGAGTCGGACAAGTTCGGCATCGGCAGCCGCCTGCTCACCGGTCTGCGCGGCGGCTACGGCGGCCTGCTGATGTTCGGCCTGATCGGTTCGGTGATCGGCTTGACGCTGATCAACCCGTTCTCGGTGGGGGCGGCGTTGTTGCTGGGCGGCAAGGGGATCGTGGACGAACGCAAGCGGATCACGACCAAACGGCAGAACGACTGCAAGGTGGCGTTGCGCAAGTACGTCGACGATGTGTCGTTCCACGCGGGCAAGGACTCCCGCGACATGTTGCGCGGCCTGCAACGCGACCTGCGCGACCACTTCACGACCTTGGCCGAGCAGCTGAAGCGCTCGCTGCAGGAGTCGCTGCTGGCGGCGCAGAAGTCGGTGAAGGCCTCGCAGGGCGACCGCGACGCGCGGCTCGCCGAGATCAAGACCGAGCTGGCGGCACTGGAGCGAGTGGTGAAGCAGGTGACGGCGTGATCACCGACGAGGTGCGGCGGGTGCTGCTCGCCGCCATCGACCTGTACCCGCAGGCGGCCGACGTGCTGCGCCGCCAGCTGGTGCGGCTCGACGAGCCGTTGCGGGTGGCCATCGCCGGCAAGGTCAAGGCGGGCAAGTCGACGTTGCTCAACGCCCTGGTCGGCGAGGAGATCGCGCTGACCGACGCGGGGGAGTGCACGAAGGTCGTCACCTGGTACCGCGGCGGCCCGTCCCCGCGCATCGTCCAGTTCCCCCGGGGAAAGTCGCTGCCGGTGGTCCGCCGCGACGGCGCGCTGGAGATCACCCTGGACGGTCCCGCCGACCGGCTCGTGGTGGACTGGCCGTCGCAGTCGCTGCGGTCCACGACGTTGATCGACACGCCGGGCATCGCGTCGCTGACCTCGTCGAACTCCTTGCGCACCAGTCGTTTTCTGACGCCGGACGACTCTCCTTCCGAGGCCGACGCGGTCATCTACCTGATGCGGCACCTGCACTCGGCCGACGCGAACTTCCTGGAGTCGTTCCGCGACCAGGGCGTCGCGCGGGCCACGGCGATCAACACCGTCGCGGTGATCTCGCGGGCCGACGAGATCGGGGCGGGCAGGGTGGACGCGATGATCTCGGCGCGCGGCATCGCCGGCCGCTACCGGTCCGACCCGTCGCTGCAGGGCCTGTGCCAGAACGTCGTGGCGGTCGCCGGTCTGCTGGCCTTCTCGGGCCGTTCGTTGCGGCAGAAGGACTTCACCGCTCTCTCTGCGTTGGCCGCGTTGCCGCGCGAGGAGCTGGAGTCGTCGCTGCTGTCCGCCGACCGGTTCGCGGAGGGATCGGTGGAACGGCGGGCGCTGCTGGGCAGGTTCGGCGTGTTCGGCATTCGGCTCGCCGTGACGTTGATCAGGCAGGGCGTGACCGAGCCGTCCGCGCTGGCCGCGGAACTGGTGGCGCGCAGCGGGTTGCTCGAGCTGCAGAAGGTGCTGCACACCCAGTTCAGCGAACGCCGTCACCTGCTGAAGGCCCGCTCGGCGTTGCTCGCGCTGGACGTCGTGCTGCGCTCGGTCGGCGACTCGCGGCTGACGGGCGCGGTCGAACGGATTCTGGCGGGTACGCACGAGTTCGCCGAGCTGCGGCTGCTCAGCGCGTTGCGGTCGGGCACGGTGAAGGTGCCCGACGCGGAGCTGGCCTCCCGGTTGCTGGGTGACGAGGGCGCGCATCCGTTGGTGCGTCTGGGCTTGCCGCAGGGTTCCGGTCCTGGCGACGTCGGACAGGCCGCGCTCGTCGCGTTGCAACGGTGGCAGCGGCACGCCGAGAACCCGATGCTGACCGGGCGTTCGGCCGACGCGTGCCGAGTGTTGGTCCGCACCTGCGAAGGCCTGCTGGCTCGCCGTTAGCAACAGGAGCCTCATTGTCCTGAATGGACGAACGCGGCCCACGTCACGAGGTCACCGACGCGATCGAGGAGGCCGCGCAGGGACTCCGGCATCGTGGCGGGCGGCACCCGATCCGACAACGCCCAGAGCTGGGCGGCGCGCAGGGCATCCACCGGTGGGAGGCCTTCCGCGCGCAGGTAGTGGTGGAACATGAACATCAACGCGGCGCTAGGGGCGTCAGGCACGCTCCATTGGGCGGTGACCGCCGTGCGGACGTTCGCCGCGAGGAACGCCGACCCGATGGTGAACGCCTCGTCGTCACCGCGGCCGGACTCGAAGGTGCTGCACGCTGCCAGCACCATGAGCGCGATGTCCCGGCCCGGCGCGTCACCGAGGGTGCGGACGAGTTCCTCCGCCGTGTAGCGCTGTCCGCCGGCCAGCACGATGTACGACGTGTCCTGCGCGCCCATGGTCGCGTTGACGACGGCGTGGCACGCCAGGTGCCCGACGCTGCCGCCGTCGGAGTCGCTGATCCACTTGACCAGGTCGTCACGGCTGCCGGGACCGCCCGGCGCCGGGGTGCCGTCCACCCGGCGGCCCGCGTGCACGGCCTCGGGGTAGAACGCCGCCATGATCACCTCAGCCTCGGCGCGCGCGGCGGGCAACGCGCAAGCAGCACCGGCCGTGTCGGGGTCGCCGAGCAGGAAACCCTTGTCGGTCAACGGAACACGGCGCCGCCAGGCCGTCTCACACAGCAGGCGGGCCGACGGGGCGTAGGAGAAGACCGCGCGTTCGAGTGCGTAGGTGGCATGGCCGCCCGCCTGAGTTCGTGCCGCGTGCCAGGGAACCCTGACCAGCGGCCCCATCGGTACCAGCACCATCCGCAACGGTGCGCCTTCCCGTGAGCGCAGGTGGTTCAACAGCGGTCCGATCGCGGCCTGCCACGCCCAGTCGCACATGTCGGTGATCGACGGGATCGGGGCGCCGGGAGGCTCGATCTCGCGGGTCGTGGCCCGAGCGGCGTCCGCGAGGTCCCGCCTGAACTGCTGCAGCCGGGTGGTGCGCAGGTCCGGCAACGTGAGCCAGCCGACCTCGTCGTCGGCGGGCACGATGACGGCCGCCCCGGGCTTCTCGTCACCGGGCATCAGGTAGACCAGCACGTCCATCCCGAGCGCGCCGAGCGCCGCGCGGATCTCGTGCGTCGCAGGTGGTTCGAGCAGCTTGGTCGCCGGTGACTCGGCCAGTGTCGAGAGAACCTTGCGGCGCAGGTCCTCCGGCTGCTCGGCCGGGTTGGAGAGAGTCGCCTGGCGCCAGTGCGCGGCCAGTTCGGGATGCCCGGCGGCGGTGAGCCGTTCGTCGAGGTTCCGCTGCTCCAGCGCGGAGTAGAGGATCAGGCCGCGTCCCGACTCCAGCGCGCTCACGGCCTGCTCGGGTGCGTTGTCCGACAGGCACATGCGCGCGGCTTCCAGCGCGTCGGCCGCGGCGGACCTGATCGCGGCGTGGGTGTGTTCGGGTTCGGACTGCAGCAACGCGCCCCAGACGTGCCCGCGCAGACCGCTCAACGCGACCTCTCGCGACAGATCTCGGCGGCCGCTGAGCCGGTAGGCGTGCGAGAGCGTCGTGCACACCAACGACCAGTAGAAGTTGGTGTGCGATCCCAACGCGGCCTTGGCCTCCTCGAGCACGTCGAGTCCTCGTCGCAGGTCGGGCATCTGCCGGTTGCGCACGTATCTGTCGATCAGCGCGGAGCCGAGGGCGTTGAGATAGACCGGTCGGCGTGGATCGTGCGGTCCCGCGATCTCGACGGCCTCGGTCATTCCTTCGATCGCCTCGTCGATCGCCTTCGGCGTGCCGATCGCGAGTTTCGCGCCGCTGAGGGTGTGGAGCCGGATCGCACGCTCGGCCGGCGACAGGCCGGGTTGGTCCGCGAGCGCGGGGTTCTTCGTGATCTCTTCGACGAGCTGCGTGTCGACGACCGGTGCCTCGCCTGGCTTCGCGCTGATCAGCCCGCCGTCGATGAGGTCCATCGCCGGTTTCATGGACTTGATCATCTCGTGCATCGGGCTGGTCGCGGGCGCCTCACCGGCGAGGCGACGCAGCTTGTCCCACAACGTCTTCACGGTGGGGATGTCGCTGCGCAGCACAGCGGTCTGGAGGGCTCTCAGCGTCTCCGCCAGCTCCACCCCGGCGGTGTACCGGGGGTCCTGATGAGCGGGCATGGGCTGAGGGGCCTGGTACAGGTTGCCGTCGCGTTCGTCGATGAGGTGGCGCAGCGCCATCTTCGCCATGTCCACGATGGTCGACTGCGGCTCTTCCTCGCCCACCACCGCGGCCAGCCGCCGCACCTCCGCATACGCCTCGTCGAGGTCGAAGCCGGGTTCGCCGTTCATGGCGGCGACCTGGAGCTCCAGGCACCGGACGGAGGCGGAGACGGGCACCCACGCGGGAGGTGGTGCGGGGTCGGAGTCCGCGATCAGCCTCAGTTTGGCCGCGGTGCGCAGTCTCGCCGTGTCCCTCAGGGCCTGCTTGCGGAACGCCGACGTGACGACCACCGCGGCGAGCTTCTCGCGGCCGGGAAAGCCGTCGGGCAACGCGAGCAGGTCGCTGAAGGCCAGTTCGACGTCCCGCATGTCGGTCTCGCCGTGCTCGAATCTGGCGGCGGCGAGCCAGCACCGGGCGAACCGCCAGGCCGCGTCGTCCGGCGGACCGAACTGGGTGATCGCGGCGGAGGTCAGCTCGATCACGAAGGAGTGGTCCATCCGGTACCTCCAGGGTGCGAACGCCGTACAGGGAGGCTCTGACGGACGACGGCAATGGTGCTGCTCCACGGAACGTGGCGGTGGAAGGTGGGGATCGCACACGTGGTGCGGTCCATTTACCGGCTCCTAGCCTCGAAGTCGTCCTGCCTGCAACGACGGAGGCGAGCACATGCGATTGAGGAAAGTGTTGCTGGGACTCGCGACGGCCACCGGACTGGCCGCGACCTCCCTGTCGATCTCGATGGCCGCGGTCCCCGCACCGCAGCCCGGCGCTCTCGGCGGTCACACCATCACCGGCACCTACGTGAGCGGGCTGTCGTCGGGCGGCTTCATGGCCAACCAGCTCCACGTCGCGTACTCGAGCGTCTTCCAGGGCGCGGGCATCTTCTCCGCTGGTGCCTACGACTGCGCTCAGAACAGCGTGAACACCGCCCAGTTCGCGTGCATGGACACCTTCCAGCAGCGCAAAACCCCGGCCGAGCTGGAACAACTGACCAGGAGCCGAGCGACGGCGGGCACCGTCGACCCACCGCAGAACCTGTCCGGTGACCCGGTGTGGCTGTTCCACGGCACCGCCGACCAGACGGTCGCCCCAGCGGTGAACGACGACCTCGCGACCTACTACCGCGACTTCGGGGCGAGGGTGGCCTACAACAACACGAGTGCGGCCGGGCACGCGTGGGTCAGCCCGATCGGCCCGAACAGCTGTGGGTCCACGTCGTCGCCGTACGTCAACAACTGCGGGGCCGTCGATCCGGTGAAGGAGATGCTCGGCCATCTGTTCGGCCAGGTGAACCCAGCCGCCGGGGCGTTGTCGGGCAAGCTCGTGCAGTTCGACCAGAGCGCGTACGTGCCCGGTGGCAACGCGGCGGCGGTCAGCATGGGGCGGGAGGGGTTCGCCTACGTGCCGCGGGCGTGCGAGACAGGGCCGTGCAAGCTGATGGTGACGCTGCACGGGTGTTACCAGTACTACGGTCTCGTCGGCAACGCGTTGATGGACAAGGCATATCTCAACGAGTACGCCGACACCAACAACATGATCGTGCTCTATCCGCAGGCGACCACGATGACCGGGAACCCGCGCGGCTGCTGGGACTGGTGGGGGTACCAGTCCGCCCAGTACGCGCTCAGGACCGGTCCGCAGATGACCGCCGTGGTGAACATGGTCAAGGCGATGAGCGGCCAGCCGACCACCCCACCGACGACGCCGCCGGCTCCCGAGTGCGTCACTGCGAACAACTACGCGCACACCACCGCTGGGCGTGCGTACGCCCTTTATGGACAGACCTACGCGACGGGCTCGAACCAGGCGCTCGGGCTGTGGAACACGTTCACCACCAGCAGCATCCGCCAGACCTCACCGAACTACTGGGTGAAGTGCTAGTCACCTCTCGGTTTGGGCGTCCACGCGATCAGGTTCGCGAACACCGCACCGAGTGCGAGGACGCCCAGCATGCCGCCCGCCACCCAGTGCGCCTGGTCGTTGTCGGCCAGCGCGGCGTCGACGACCCGGCCGTTCTCCAGGTCGTAGCGCACCGTCACGCGGTCACCTGGGTTGCGGGCCGGTCCGTTCTCCGACAGGGTCGCGACCTGCTTCGTGCCGTCCGGAAGCGGGTACTCGACCTTGACGGAGACGCTCTTGCCCGACTTCAGCCGTTCCTGCACGGTTCCCTCAGCGCTAGCCCAGGACCGCTGCTCGGTCGACGACTGAATCACCAGCGCCAGGCCCCCGACCGCTCCCACCAGCACCAGCCCGGCCACGAACCGGCCCGTCCTCGACTTCATCGACTTCGCCACGCAAGGGACATCGTCCTATCGCACCCGAATGCAACACGTCTCAATTGGACCGGCACGACGGGTCGTAGGGGAGTCCGGTGAAGTACTGGTCCCATTCGGACTGCGTGATCAGCGGACGAGCCGCCGAGCAGACCCACCGGGCGGCCTGTGAGGGGTCGGTGAGCGGGAGCTCGGGAACCTTCCACAGCAGGGCCGTGTCGTCGTCGCTGCCGGTCGCGAGGGTGTGGCCGTCCGGGCTGAACGCCACCGACACGACGGCGCTGCCGTGGCCGGTGACCACGGCGATCTGCTTAGCGGAATCAGGAACCGAGATGTCCCACAGACGGGCGGTCTGGTCCACGCCCGCGGTGGCGAGAACCTTGCCGTCGCCGCGGAACGCCACGGACCGCACGATCCCGTCGTGGCCGGTGATCGCGCCGAGCCGGGTCGGGTTGCGGGGGTCCGTGGTGTCCCACAGCAGCACCTGGCCGTCCTGGCCCGCGGTGGCCAGGGTGTGGCCGTCCGGGCTGAACGCCAGCCACACGACCGGGGCGGTGTGACCGGACAGGAACACCGGGTGCGTGGGGTCGGAGAGCCGCCACACCCCGGTGTGGCGGTCCCAGCCCGCCGTGGCCACCACGTCCTCGGCGCCGAACGCCACCGCGACGAGTCCGTTGGTGTGGCCGCTCAGGGTGGCGACCTCCTCGCCGGTGCGGACGTCCCAGACCTTGGCCGTCCGGTCGGTGCTCGCGGTCGCGACGAGGGTGCCGTCGTGGTTGAACGCCACGGCGTTGACCTCGAGGGTGTGGCCGCTGAGCAGGGCGCGTCCGGCTCGGTCGTCGGAGCTCCACAGGCGTGCCGTGTAGTCCCAGCCGGCGGTGGCGACGGTGTGGCCGTCGGGGCTGAAGGCCGCCGCGTTCACGGTGCCGCGGTGGCCGGTCAGAGCCGCGATCTCCTTGCCCTGAGCCACATCCCACAGTTTGGCCGTGCCGTCGTGGCTTGCCGTGACGACCATGCGGCCGTCCGCGCTGAACGCCACGGAGTTGACGTGCCCGGTGTGGCCGCGCAACCGGCTGTACGGCAAGGGGAACGTGCCGAACAGGCTCGTGCGCGCTTCGTCGGTGGGAGCCAGGCGGTATGCGGCGAGGCTGAGCTGGGCGGCCAGCGTCGGGTTCGTGCGGCGCAGGGCGTCCGCCTTGCCCGCGACGATGCGGGAGAGCGCGACATCGCGTTGCTGGGCGGCGATGTTCTCGGCGTGCATGGCGTAGCCGGCCTCGCCGACGGCCAGCAGGAGAAGGATCACCAGCGCCACCACCAGCCGGCGTGCGCGACGGGTGCGCCGGAGCTCCGCGGTCGTGCTGGTGTGCAGGAAGGCCCGTTCGCGCGTGCTCAACGCCTCCAGGTGTGCGAGCGCCCAGTCACGGGTGAGGGTGAGCCGGACGCCGCGGAACAGCGAGCCGGGGTCCTTGCCCAGCGACTCCCACGTCTGGGTCGCCTCGGTCAGGCCGCGGTGCAGCAGCAGGCCTTCCTTGTCCTCCGCCAACCAGTCGCGCAGTCTCGGCCAGCGCCGCAGCAACGCTTCGTGCGCCAGTTCCACACCGTCGCGGCCGGTCGTGAGCAGCCGCGCGGAGGTGAAGCGGTCGAGGACGACGGCGAGGTCCGGGTCCTCGTCCAGCTCGTCATGTGCCACAACGCGTTTGACGTCGCCGGCGTCCTCGCCGACGGCGGTGAGCCGCTGGAAGAGGCTTCTCGCCAGCAGCTGCTGGCGTTCGGTCAGCGAGCCGTGCACCGACTCGGCCGTCTGGGCCAGAGAGCCGGCGAGACCACCCGCGGCCTGGAATCCGCTCAGCGTCAACGTGTTCCCGCGTCTTCGCCGCCAGGTCTCCAGCAACGCGTGTGACAGCAACGGCAGCACACCGGGTTGAGAGGCGGCTTCGGCGGCGATCGTGGCCTGCAAAGAACTCTCCAGCGCACATCCGACCTGGACGGCGGGCTGCACGGTCGCGCGCTGCAGTTCGGTCGCGGTCATCGGGCCGACGGTGATCTGCCCGTCGCGCAGCACCTCGACCAGCTCGGGAAACCCGGTGCAGTGCGCGAAGAAGTCGGCCCGCACCCCGATGACCACGCGGCACGGCGCGTCGACCAGCATCCTGACGAACTCGGCGCGCGTCCGGATGTCGCGGCACAGCGTGAAGATCTCCTCGAACTGGTCGACCACCAGCACCGGATCCGAGGCGCCGTCCAGCTCGGCGAGTCTTGCCGAGCACTGCTCGACCGGACGGGTTCCCGGCGTGCAGAGGACGGCGGATTCCAGGCGGGGCAGCAAACCCGCGCGCAGCAGCGACGACTTGCCCGACCCCGACGCACCGAACACGGCGACGAACCTGGTGCGGGACAACGCGGCCAGCAGTTCCTCCACCAGCCGTTCACGCCCGAAGAACCGATCGGCGTCCTCACGCTGGAACGCCCCGAGGCCCACGTACGGTGCGGGGGACTCGTTCTCGGGCGGCGGGTTCTCCGCGGCGAGCTGTGCGGCCAGTTCGTGCCAGCGTTCCTCCCACAGCTCGACGTCCCCCGCACACGCCCGCACGTACGCGGACGTCACGTCGAGGCTCGGCAACCTCCTGCCACTCGCCGCCTCGGACAACGCCGCGGCCGAGAAGTGCGCTCGCCGCGCCAGTTCGCGATAGGGCGGACTTCCGGCCTTCTCCCTCAGCTTCCGCAGATCCGCCGCGAACCGAAGCAGCGGCGTGTCCCCAGGATCGAGCGGACGTTCCCCACGTGGCATCGACGACCTCCCCAGTGCCGTACCCCATGCGCATTGTTCATTCCCTGTCGTTCAGCGTCCGGCGACCGAACGAAGACAACCCGATCGCACTAGACATGAGGCTTCGCAAGGGGGAAGCACATGCACAGGTCATCTTGCATCGCGGCCGCGACATTGCTGGTCCTGGCCGTGGGAACGCCCGCTCGAGCACAGACCGACGCCACCGTGGCCGGCCTCATCGCCGGACAGGGAGCGGGTGACATCAACGACACCAAGGGCAAGTACGCCGTTCACGGCACCGACCTCGGGTTCATGTGGCGTGACAGCAGGGGCAGGGTCGCGCTGATGTTCGGGGACACCTACGGAGAAGGCTGGGGCCACAACGGCGCGGGTCCGGCCAGCGCGGACTGGCGGATGAACGTCCTCGCGTTCTCCACCGACACGACCCTGTCCGACGGGCTGACGATCGACTCGATGGTCACGGACCGGCCGAACCACGCCAAGCAGCTGATCGGCCGCTGGCTGCCGAGGATCTTCGAGGAGACGGTCATCCCGACGGCGGGGGTGAGCGTCGGTGGCCGCGACTACGTCCACTACATGTCCATCCGCTCATGGGATCCGTGGATCACCAACTACGCGGGCCTCGCGTACTCCGACGACGGCGGCCAGAACTGGGTCAAGTCGACGACCGCGTGGTGGCCCAACAGCGGCGTCCTGAGCAACTTCCAGCTCGGCGCGTTCGTGCGGGACTCGGGGTACGTGTACCTGTTCGGCACTCCGAACGGACGCTTCGGCAACGCCCACCTGCTGCGCGTGCCGGAGGCGCGGGTGCTCGACGTTCCGAGCTACGAGTACTGGACGGCGGCGGGCTGGCAGCGTTCGGCCGACGGGGCGATCCCGGTCATGTCCGGCCAGGTCGGCGAGCTTTCCGTGCAGTACAACGCCTTTCTCGGCAAGTGGGTCGCGATGCACCTCGACGAGCAGCGCACGGCGATCGTCATGCGCACCGCGTCGTCGCTGACGGGCCCGTGGACCGGCGGCGAGGTCGTCGCGCACGGACGCGACCATCCCGGGCTGTACGGCGGTTTCCAGCACCCGGACAGCGGAGCCGATCTGTACTTCGCGATGTCCGAGTGGCAGCCCTACCACGTCCAGCTGATGAAGCTGCCGCTCGCCGGCCGCGGGATGGACCAGAACCTGGCGCAGAACGGCGGTTTCGAGGACTGGCCCGGCACCTGGCGGTTCAACGGCCAGGGCGGCGTCGACCTCGGCAAGGACCTGGCGCACTCGGGCAGGAACAACGGCTGGGTGCGCGGCACCAGTGGCTGGCACGACATGCACGAGCAGATCGTCGTGCAGCCAGGACTGCGGTACCGGATCACGGGCTGGGTGCGCAGTTCGGAGTCCAACACCGACGGATATTTCGGCGTGCGCGCCGGAAACCGCGTGGTGGCGGAGCAGAAGTTCGGCTCCTACCACGACTACACGCGGCTGAGCGTCGAGTTCGTCGCCGACACCCCTTCTCTCGACGTGTACGCGGGCATGTGGGCCGTGCACGGTGACACGTGGGTGCAGGTCGACGACGTTGCGCTCGAAGTCGTGTGATCACAACAAAACTGAGGGGGAATCATGCAGGTACGAAGACTCTGGGCCGTGCTGGCGGCGGTCGCGATCATGGTGGTGCTGGGGAGCCCGATCGCGCAGGCCGACGTGCGAGCGCAGGACTTCACGGACACCTGGGCGAACAACAACAGCGGCAAGTGCCTGGAGATCGCCGACTCGCAGACGTTCAACGGTGCGCGCGCTCAGCAGTGGGACTGCGTCGGTGGCGTGAACACGCAGCGATGGCTCGCGCACTCGGTCGGCGGCACCCTGTGGGAGCTCCGCAACGTCAACAGCGGCAAGTGCCTGGAGATCGTGGACTCGAGCCCGGCCAACGGCGCGCGAGCCCAGCAGTGGGACTGCGTCGGCATCGCGACGCAGCGGTGGATCATGACGATCCGCGGCGGTGACACAGGACTGCGGCTGGTCAACCAGAACAGCGGCAAGTGCCTGGAGATCGCCGACTCCCAGACGTTCAACGGTGCCCGCGCGCAGCAGTGGGACTGCGTCGACGGCGTCAGCACACAGCAGTGGCACTGAACAACTAGGGGGATCATCTTGTCCAGGAACCGAATGCTCGCGGTGGCCTTCGCCGTCGCCGCGGCACTGGGGCTGCTCGCACCCGCGACGGCCGGCGCGGCCGAGGAGAAGGCCGTCGCACCACTGGCCTGCACGGTGGATCCGGACCTCGGCACGGTGCTGTGGTACGAGCACTCCAACTGCCAGGGCCGCTACCAGGGCTGGGCGCGCTGCGGGTGGCACGACTTCAGCGGTGCGATGCGCCGTGCCGCCAGTTCGTACTGGGACAACCAGACGGGCAGTGCCTACGCGACGGTCTACGAGGGCTCGACGCCGCTCTACAACACCGACCTCCCCGGCGTGCGCAACGTCGCGGTGTGGGACAACGACCGCAACGAGCGGGCCTTCCTCCGTTGCTGACCCGCCTCACGGTGATCGTCCTGCTGCTTCTCGCCGTGTGTGGCGGGAAGCAGCAGGGCTTTTCCGACGACTTCGATCTGGACGCCGTGCGGTACCCGTTGGAGGCGTTCGACCTCACCGAGCACGAGATGGTGGTCGTCGCACGGGCGCGGTACGTGATGACGCGGCAGTGCGCGAAACAGCTCGGCGCCGAACTGCCGCTGTTGCCGACCGGCCGGATGCGGATGCCCCGCGGCGAGCGGTACGGTCTCGCGTCCCGGCGGACGGCGTGGGAATGGGGTTACTCGCAGGACAAGCCCCCGGAGCGCGTCGTTCCGTGGGAGCTGGAGGTCGAGCAGGACGCTCACCTGTCGCGCTTGCTCGCCGGCTGTCTGGACGCCACGAACCAGGCTCTGCCGCAGCCTGCGGACAAGTCGTTGCGCGATCTCGACGACGAAGCGTGGCAGGCCTCTCGCAACACTGCTGTGGTGCAGCGGAAAGCGCGGATGTGGCAGGACTGCAACGGAAAAGCCGGGCTGCACTACGACACCCAGGTCGAGACGCCGTACTTCGAGTGGAGTGAGAAGCGGATCGCCGGCCATCCGAAGCTGACCGAACAGGACCGCAGGGATGGCCTGCGTCCCAGCCCGACCGAACGCCGGGCGGCGCTCGTGGACGTCAACTGCAAGCAGCGCACGGGATTCCTGCGGGCGTGGGCCGAGGCCGACGTCGCCGCCCAGCGCGAGGTCGTCGTGAAGCACCTCGACGAGCTGACGGCACACCGTCACGCGCTGGATCTGTTGGTGGGCAAAGCAGATGCCGTGACCGGGTGACGGCCACGGCATCCGCGTTCAGAGCGTCGTCACCCGCACGTAGTCGACCACGATGGTGTTCGGCATCGGCGTGCCCGAGTTGGGCGCGCCCGGCCAGTCACCACCGACGGCCAGGTTGAGCAGCAGGTAGAACGGCCGGTTGTTGAAAACCCACTGCCTGCCACCGAGATCGGCCGGCGTGCGGCGCTGGAAGACGGTGTTGTCCACCGACCAGGTCAGCGAGTTCGGCGCCCAGTCCAGCCGGAACGTGTGGAAGCCGGACGCGAACCGCGGGCCGTTGAACGCCGCCCCGATGCCGCCCGCGCCCGAGTAGCCGGGGCCGTGGATCGTGCCGTGCACCGTGTTCGGCTCGCGGCCGATGTTCTCCATGACGTCGATCTCGCCGTTGTTGGGCCAGCCACCGCCGGTGGTGCCCATCATCCAGAAGGCGGGCCACATTCCCTGGCCCTGCGACATCTTCATGCGGATCTCGAAGTGCCCGTAGGTCTGGCTGAACTTGCCGGAGGTGTTCAGCCGGGCCGAGGTGTACTGGCAGCGGCCGTACCAGCAGTTGTAGTTGCCGGGATTTTCGCGGCGGGCGGTGATGACCAGGTTGCCCTGTCCGTCCATGGCCGCGTTCTGCGTGCGGTTCGTGTAGTACTGGTACTCGTGGTTGTTGCCCCCGTTGTTCCCGGTTTCGACACGCCACTTGTTCGTGTCCACGGGACTTCCGGCGGGACCGTTGAACTCGTCGGCGAACGTGGTCGCCTGGATTCCGACGTCCGTTGCGCCGCTCGCGGGGTTTGCCACGACGGGGGCGGTCACCACGGCCAGAGCGGTGATCACCACGAGGCGGGAGAAGCGGTTCGACATCGTTGTCACCTCACTTCGCACACTTTGTTGTGGCGGCGAACAAAAGTATCTCTGGACTAGACCACTACCGCAAGAATCCCGGTCCGGGGACCGGTCGGGCTGGACGATTCGGCGGTCGTTGGTCAGGCTGTGCCGATGTTCAGCGGCAAGCACGTGATCATCACCGGCGGTTCCAGCGGCATCGGCCTGGCCACGGCGGGCCTGCTGGCGGCCCGCGGGGCGCGCCTGACGCTGGTGGCTCGTGGCGCGCACCGGTTGAAGGACGCGGCGGAGGAGCTGCGTGCCACCGGGGCGCAGGTCGACTTCCGCGCGCTCGACGTGGCGAACGCGGCGGCCGTGGCGACGGCGATGAGCGAGCTGGAGCCGTGCGACGTGCTGATCCACTGCGCGGGGCTGGCTCGGCCCGGCCGGTTCCTGGAGCTGTCCGACGAGGTGTTCCGGGACATGATCGAGGTCGACTACTTCGGCACGGTGCACGTGCTGCGGGCGGTGCTGCCCTCGATGGTGGCGCGTCGATCCGGCAGCGTGGTGGCGGTGTCGTCAGCGACCGCGCTGCTCGGCATCTACGGCTACAGCGCTTACGGGCCGGCGAAGTTCGCGGTGCGCGGGCTGATGGAGACGTTGCGGGCGGAGCTGCGGCCGCACGGAGTCCACGTGGGCGTGGTGTTCCCGCCGGACGTGGACACGCCGCAGCTGGCCGAGGAGAACAGGTACAAGCCGGCCGAGACCAGGGCGATCAGCGCGACGGTCAAGCCGTTGCCTGCTTCCGTTGTGGCGCAGGCGATCGTGGCGGGGATCGAGAAGCGGCGGTTCCTCATCTGCCCGGACCTGAGCATGAAGGTGCTGGCGCGGTTCGGCGGGCTGCTGGCGCCGGTGCTCAACCTCTACTTCGACCGCAAGATCGCCCGGTTGTCCCGCTGACTCACTGATCCAGGTAGCCGAACACGTCGCGCATCGCGAGGGTCGCCCGTTCCAGCAGATCCGCCGGGATGGCGGCGAGGACCTTCTCGTGAGACTTGGTGTTCGCGAGCGTGACGTCCTCGGCCAGTGACACGCCGCTCGGCGTGAGGCGTACGTACGTGCTGCGGCCGTCGGCGTGGTCCGCCTCGCGCTCGACCAGGCCCCTGGTCACGAGTCGGTTCACCACGTTGCTCGTGCCGCCGCTGGAGAGCAGCAGCGAGCTGCTGAGCTCGTTCGCCTTGAGCCGGTAGGGCTTTCCGTTGCGGCGCAAGGCGGCCAGCACACCGAAGTCCGCGCCGGTCAGGCCGAACTCGGTGACCGTGGCGCGCGTGGCCTCGTCGAGCGCCGTGGCGAGCACCATCACCCGCTTGCCGAACTCGGTGCTGGCGACGAGGGCCTCCGGCAGCTCGGTCTGCCACTTGGCCATCAGGTCATCCACTCGATCCGTCACAGGTCAGAGGGTATTGCACATCGTGATAGCTTTTAAGAAAGCTTTCGAGTGAGGGGGAAGTCGTGGACTTCGTGCTGCGCAACGCGCTGGTGATCGACACCGATCCGGTGACCGTCAGGCCGGGCACGGACGTGCTGGTCTCGCAGGGCCGGATCGCCGCGGTGGGGACCGGTCTGACCGCGTCTCACGTGATCGACTGCACGGACCGGATCGTGCTGCCCGGCTTCGTCGACACGCACCGGCACCTGTGGCAGGGGCTGATGCGGTCGTTCTGCGCCGACATGACGCTGGGGGAGTACCTGGAGAAGCTGCTGTGGCCGGCGCAGCGGGTGCTCGCGCCGGCGGACCTCGAGATCGGCACCCTCGCCGGTGGCCTGGAATGCCTCGCGTCCGGGATCACGACGGTGCTGGACTACTCGTTCTCGCCGACGTTCGAGCACGCCGAGGCCGCGCTGCGGGGGCTGCGCGCGTCGGGAGTGCGGGCGCTGTTCGGGTACGGGGAGCCCGTCGAGGCACCGTTGGTGCTGGACGACGTGAAGCGTGCCGTCGGTCTGGTGGGCGGGGCGGTCGAGCTGGCGATGGCGCCGCTCGGCCCGTCGTTCTCGGACATGGCCGTCGTCGAGGAGACGTGGGCCCTCGCCCGGTCGCTCGGGCTGCGGCTGATGGTGCACATCGCCGGGCAGGAGAAGCCGATGACGGCGTTGCGGGAGCGCGGCCTGCTCCACTCGGACATCACTTTCGTGCACGGCAACGGCCTTCCCGACGAGGAGCTCGCGCTGGTCGCCTCGGCCGGTGCGGGCGTGTCGATCGCGCCCGCGCTGGAGGCGCGGATGGGCCACGGCGGCCCGATGGTGTGCCGCACGCGCGGTCTGGGCGTGCTGACCGGTCTCGCCACGGACACCGTCACGGCCGTGGCGGGGGACATGTTCTCGGTCATGCGAGCGACCCTGCTGTCGGCGTTGCTGAGCGAGGGCGTGCACGTGACGCCCGCCGACGTGCTGCGGATGGCGACCATCGAAGGCGCCGCGGCGGCCGGCATGGCGGACCGGATCGGGTCGCTCGGCGTCGGCAAGCACGCGGACCTGGTGGTGCTGCGGGCGGACGACATCAACCTCGTGGGAATGCACGACCCGGTCGCGGCGGTCGTCACGGCGGCGCACCCCGGCAACGTCGAGAAGGTGTTCGTGGGCGGTGCCGAGGTGCGCGGGCAGGAGGTGGCCGGCGCGGTGCGTGCGACGGCGGCCAGTCTGGCGAGCCGTCTGTAGTGCGGCGTCGACCGGGCCCGTCACAGCGGGCCCGGTACCCTCCCGGCACCGAGGGGACCGACGAAGTGGGGACGGCATGCCGAGCGTCGAGGAAAACCACAACCGGTGGGCGAACTACGACTGGACCGACAAGGGCGACGAGTGGTCTGAGGGCTTCGGCGGCACCGACGCCATGTGGGGCTGGTTCCTGCAGCCGCGGGTCAGCCCGTTCCTGCCGTCCGCGCACACGCTGGAGATCGCGCCGGGCTTCGGCCGCGCGACGCAGTTCCTGGTGCCGGCCAGTGAGAAGCTGACGCTGGTCGACCTGGCGCAGCCGTGCATCGACGCGTGCAAGGAGCGGTTCGCCGAGTTCGACCACATCGACTACCACGTCAACGACGGCAGGTCGCTCGACATGGTCGAGGACGGCTCGATCGACTTCGTGTTCAGCTGGGACTCGCTGGTCCACGCCGAGGACGACGTGCTGCAGACGTACCTGGAGCAGCTCGGCCGCAAGCTGCGCCCCGGCGGCACCGGCGTGTTCCACCACTCCAACATCGACGAGTACCGCGACCTGAAGACCGGCGAGCTCACGGTCGGCAACGAGCACTGGCGGGCGCCCACCATGTCGGCGGCGAAGTTCCGGCAGTACGCGGAGGCGGCGGGCCTGCGGTGCGTCGCGCAGGAGCTCATCCCGTGGGGCGGCAAGGACTTCTCGGACTGCATGTCGGTGTTCCGGCGCGACGTGAAGCGGCCGCTGCTCAAGCGGACCAAGATCGTGCGCAACACCAGGTTCCTCGACCAGCTCCAGCAGCGCCTGGCCGGTGAGATCCGCGAGATCACCGAGGTCTACCGAACCAGCTGAGCGGTGGTCAGTAATCTCCACGCCAGAGCTCACCTATGAGAGGGTTCGGGCAATGCCTGGCGTGTTCGTCAACTACCGCACCGGAGACGGTGAATGGGCTGCTGCCCTGGTCAAGCGGGAGTTGAGCGCGCGCTTCGGGGCTGACCAGGTGTTCTACGCGAGCCAGTCGATCCGGCTGGGCGAGGACTTCTCCCGCGAGATCCTCAGCGGTCTGCGCCGGTGCGAGGTGCTGCTGGCGATCATCGGCCCGCGCTGGGTCGCCGCCGTGGACCGCGAGGGCGTCCGCAGGCTCGACAAGTCCGACGACTGGGTGCGCCGCGAGATCACCGAGGCCTTCCAGTGCGGCCTGCGCGTCATCCCGGTGCTGATGGACGGCATCGCCCCGCTCACCGAGGCCGACCTGCCGGACGCCCTGAAGCGCGTGGCCCGCTGCCAGTACCTGCGCATCCACCACCGCAGCGACGACCTCGACCTGCCGCGGCTGGTCGACGAGCTGGTAGAGCTGGTGCCCGAACTGGTCACCGCGAAGGCCCCGCCCGCCGCGGCACGGGTGGAAAGGGCCGCGGAAGGCGAGCTGCGCAGCCCGGTCACCGAGTTCCGCCGGGCCCTGGCCGAGCCGGTCGGCCAGACCGTGACCGACCGCGTCCAGGCCGCGGCGTCGTCCGTGCTCGACCTGCTCACGGAGTCGCGCTACCCCACCTCGGGGCACGTGGACGAGAGCGAGCTGCCCGCCGAGCTGGAGAAGCGGCTCACCGGCTACGAACACGACCTGGCCCCGTTGCTGCGGCTGGTCGCGATCGGCGTGCGGTCCGGCGACCGGCGGCACGACGACCTGTGGACCGCCCTGGTCGAACGCTTCCTGCGCCCTTCGCCACGCGACCGCGGCGCACCGGACGTGTGGGTCAACGCCGCCCTGTACCCGGCGTTGCTGCTGGTCTACGTCATCGGAGTGGCAGCAGTGGCGTCCGGCCGCGAGGAACTCGTCCACCGCTTGCTGTGCGGCACGTCGGACGGGGAGACCCCCGCACTGCGCGAGCTGGCCCTGCGCAACGTGGTCGACCCCCGCCACGCGGCAGCCCTCCCGTCGTGGGACGGCGCGCCTCCTCGGCAGGCGTTGAGCGTGCAACTGAGGCAGGTGTTGAGCAGGGTCTTCTTCAACGTGGTCGACGGTGCCGCGTTCGAGTGGGCGTTCGCGGACTACGAGTTCCTGCGCAGCCTGCTGGAGCTGCACGACGGCGCCTTCTCGTCGCTCGGTGAGTTCGCCGTGCAGCTCGACCGCGACGACTCGGTCATCTACGAGCGCAACCTCGCCCGGCTCAACGCGGACTCCGCGCTGCTCCGCGCCGGCGCGTTCGGCGGCGAGCCGGACCAGGTGGCCGCGGCGTGGCGCGAGCTGCGCCAGGCCACCCGAGCCCGGTACTCGTAGCCGTCACTCGAGCAGGACCATGCTGTAGTCCGCTCCCGCGGCGACGGCCAGCACGTGGTGGTCGTACTCGGCCGGTACCGCCGTCTCTCCGACGCGGTCGTGTCCCCAGCTGACCGCAGAACCGTCCGCCGTCAGACCCACGGCGTGGTTGTAGCTCATGTCGTACCTGATGTCGCTGCGTTGCGCCGCGGGTGGTGGCGGAGTCTCGCCTTCGATCAGGCTCCCCCACTGGATGATCGAGCCGTCGGACTTCATCACCATGGAACGTTCGGCACCCGCGGCGATGGCGATCACGCCGCTGGTGGCCGCGGGCGGGACGGTCAGGTCGTGGTAGTCGCTGGTACCCCAGCCGATGACGGTGCCGTCCGACTTCAGCGCCAGGCTGTGGTTCGAGCCGGCCGCGATCGCGACGACACCGCTGAGGGCCGCGTCGGGAACGTCCGTCTGGCCGTACGCGTTGTCGCCCCAGGCGATGACCCTGCCGTCCGACTTCAGCACCAGGGAGTGGTCGAGGCCGCCGGCGATCGCGATGACATTGGTGAGGGCCTCGTCGGGGACCTTCACGCGCGGGGCGCCCCAGCGGACGAGGGTGCCGTCCGACCTCAGCGCCAGGTTCTGGGACCAGCCCGCGGAGATCGCGACCACCCCGCTGAGCGCCCTCTCGGGCACCTCCAGCTCCCCTGCGGAATCGTTGCCCCAGACGATGACGCGGCCGTTCGCCTTCAGCGCCACGCAGTGGCTGAATCCGGCATCGATCGCGACCACACCGCTCGAGGCCTCCTCCGGAACCTTCAACAGGCCTTGGTGGTCGTCGCCCCAGTGCTTGACTGCGCCTCGCGCGACCGTGAACTGCTGGGAGGACTCCGCGGTCTGGCCACCCGCGGTGATGGTGAGAGCGACGGTGTAGGTGCCAGGGGTGGCGAACGTGTGGTCGAACTGAGGTGTCTGCGCGGTGACCTCGGGCGTGGGCTGGCCCGTTCTGGTGACGCTCCAGGCCCACTTCTCCGGATTGCCGGTGGCGTCGGCGGTGAAGCGCACCGACTGCCCCATCACCGGCTTGGCCGGCCGGTGGTTCAGCGCGGCGACGCGTGGTGGTGCCTGCACGGGGCCCACGGTGACCGTGGTCTCGGCACGGACCTGTTTTCCCGTGTCGAGAGTGACGAGGGCATGAACGGTGTAGGCGCTTGGTTGTCGCCATTTGTGGCGGACGGTGGTGCCGTCGGCCTCGGTGCCGTCACCGAACGACCAGTGGGTGGTGCCGTTGCCGGACGGCTGCAGTCTCATGGTCAGTTCGAACTCTTCCCCGGCCACGCCGCGGTTGCCCGGTGTGACCACGATGGACGCCACGACGGGCGCCGCGGGGAACGTGGCCGGGGGCGTGAGCTTCGGCGGGACGTCCTGGTTCGTCCGTCCGGGGAGCCCCAGGCCCGGTTTCTTCTGCTGGCCGGCTTTCGTCACCTGATCGGCCTGCCCCGGGCGGCCGGGTGTGGGCGTTGCGCCGTCGTCGGTGGACGTGTACTTGGTGATCGTCCTGGTGATGCCGGACAGTTCCAGCACCCCGGCGGCGTCGCCGCCGGGGTCGTTGAAGAACACGATGCCGTCGCGGGCGATCAGCTCGAAGCGGGCCGGCCGGTCGAACAGCTGACGTTGGGCGACCACCCTGGCCGGGGCGAGGTTGACGATCGTGGCCTGACCGGTGGAGTGGTCGGGCACCACCGCGTGGTTGTCCACCTCGATCGGGCGCCCGAGCTCGGCACCCGCGGCACCGACCCGCACAGGCTCGGTGCAACCGGCGTCGAACGCGCACGACACCAGCTCGCCCCGGCTGCCGGTCGCGATGAGCACCCTCGCCTGGTCGGCGGACCCTCCGATCACCGTCGTGTCGTCGGCCCGCACGTCGAGCCGCACCGACCGCGCGACCGCACCTGTCTCGGGGTCGATCAGCTCGGCCGTGCCGCGGTCGGTATCCACCAGCACGGGCTTGCCGTCGGTGATCGCCAGGCGGCCGCTCTTCGTCGCGGCGGAACGGGTCCGTCGTTCGCCCTGGTCGAGCCAGACCAGGTCGCCGGTCGTGTCGTCGAGCACCCACAACCGGCCGCGGCCGTCCACGCCGACGTTGCCCGGCCTGATCGCCTTCGCCAGCCGCTGCGGTTCGCCCCTCGGCGCCAGCGTCCCGGGGTCGGCCACCGCGGCCAGTCCACTGTGGACATCGACCACGTACAGCGCGTCCGGAGCGGGCAGCACGACCAGTCCGTCGCTCGGCGGGAGCACGGACACCGGTGGGGAAACGTGTTCGGTGGCGCCGTCGACGCTGCTCAACTGGCCGGTTTCCCGGTTGAGGACAACGGCTGTGCTGCCTCGCTGGGCGACGGTCAGTGCCGTGTCCTTCTCCGCGACCTGCACGCGGGCCGTCACCTCGGCGGCCGCGCCGTCCACCAGCGTCGCCTCACCGGTGTGGCTGGACGCCAGCCACACCGTGCCGGACCGCATGCCCACCCGCGAGGCGTGATAACCCGGTCCCACCACGACAACGGCCGCGGCGGTCGTGACGACGACGGCGAGCGCGCCCAGGAGTCGCTTGCGTGTCAGTGCTTTCATCGGTCAGTCGATCGCTTCCAGTACGACCAAGCTGAACAGCGTGCCGGCCGCGACGGACAGCACGCCGTGGCTGTACTCGGCCGGCATCTCCTCCCGCTCACCGTCGGCTTCACCCCATCTGAACGCCGAGCCGTCCGCCTTCAGCACCAGCGCGTGGTCGTGACTGATGTCCATCGCGACGACACCGCTCCCTGCCTCCTCCGGCACCCGGGACACCCTGGCCTTCCTGTTGCCCCAGCTGGTGATCGAGCCGTCCTCGTGCAACGCCAGGCCGACAAAGCCCCCCATGGCGATCGCGCGCACGCCTCCGGTGATCGTGGGCTGTGGAGATACCGCACCCGAATTCCGGCTCCAGACGATGATGGAGCCGTCCGCCTTCAGCGCCACGTTGTCTTCGAACCCGGCGGCGATCGCCACCACGTCGTGCTGGGCCTCTGGCGGTACCTTTGACTCCAGGTCGTCGACGCCCCAGGTGATGACGGAGCCGTCCGACTTCAGCGCCAGGCTGCGGTAGTCACCCGCGGCGATCGCGACGACACCGCTCAGGGCCTCCGGTGGCACGTCCGACTCCCCGTTGCGGCCGCCCCAGGCGAAGACGGAGCCGTCGGTCTTCAACGCCAGCGAGTGGTGCTGCCCGGCGGCGATCGCGATCACACCGCTCGACACCTCCCTGGGCGCTGTCACCTTCTGCTGGTTCACGTCCTCGCCCCAGGCGATCACGCGGCCCTCCGCCTTCAACGCCAGCGCGTGAGTGCCCCCCGCGGCGATCGCGATCACACCTCTCTCGGCTTCCTCCGGAATGTCCAGCTGGTGGGTCGAGTTGTCGCCACCCCAGGCCTTCACGGCGCCTCGTCCCACGGTGAACTGCTGGGACGACTGCGCGGTCCGGGATCCCTTGGTGACGGTGAGGGCGACGGTGTAGTGGCCGGGAGCGGCGAACCTGTGGTCGAACTCGGCTGTCCGCGCGGTCACCTCGGGTGCTGCCTGACCTGGCCTCGTGACGGACCACTCCCAGCTGTCCGGTTTCCGGGTGGTGTCGGCGCTGAAGTGCACCGATTCGCCGATCACCGGCTTGGGCCGCCGCACGCTGAGCGCGGTGATCTGCGGCGGGGCCTCCGGCGGGTCGACAGTGACCGTGGTCTCCGCCTCGGCCCGTCCCCCCGAGTCGAAGGTGGCGGTCGCGCGGACGGTGAAGACACCCGGCTCGGACCAGCTGTGCCGCACCGAGGAGCCGGACGCGTCGGTTCCGTCGCCGAAGGTCCACCGGGTGGTGGCTTTGGCGGCGGACCGGAGCATCAAGGTCAGCTCGAACTCGTCGCCGGCCACACCGCGGTTGCCGGGGGTGACCACGATGGAAGCGGCGGGACCGGGAGTCGTCAGGTCGGGCCGGCCGGTCTGGCGGGGGAGCCCCAGTCCGATCTTCGGATCGGTGTGGCCGGTCTTCTTCAGGTCGTCCGCCCGTGTGGACTGGTCAGGCGTCGGCGAGGGCTTGTCCGTGGCCGGGTCCTCGGTGTACTTGGTGATCGTCCGGACCTTGCCCCACAGGTCGATCACGCCGGCCTGGTTGCCGTTGGGGTCGTTGAAGAAGACGATGCCGTCGCGGGAGATCAGCTCGAACGGGGTCGGCTTGTCGAACAACTGGTGCCGGGCCACCACTCGGGACGTGGCGAGGTCGACGATCGTCGCCTGCCCGGTGGAGTGGTCGGGTACCACCGCGTGGTCGGTGACCTCGATCGGGTGCCCGAGTTCGGCACCCGCGGAACTGACCGGAACGGGCTCGGCGCAGGAGCCGGTGTCGAACGTGCAGGAGATCAGCTCGCCGCGGGACGGGACCGCGATCAGCAGCCGGGCTCGGTCAGCGGAACCGCTGACGACCACCTCGTCGTCGGCACGGAGATCCGGTCGCAGGGATCGCCGGACAGCACCGGTGCCGGGGTCGAGCAGTTCGGCCTTGCCGTGCTCGGGATCTACGAGCGCCGGCTGGCCCTGGGCGATCGCGAGAAGACCGTTTCCGGTGGCCTTGGTACGGGTGTGCCGCTTTCCTCCGCTCAGCCAGACCAGGTCGCCGGTCGTGTCGTCGATCGCCCACACCCGGCCCGCGCCGTCGACGACGCCGCTGTCCGGCCTGATCGCCGAGGCCAGGTGCTCGGGTTCGCCCCGCGGTGCGAGCGTCGCGGGGTCGACCGAGGCGACGAGTCCACTGTGGACGTCGACGGCGCGCAGCGCGTCCGGCGACGGCAGTACGACCAGGCCGTCGCTCGCGGGGAGAACGGACACCGGCGGGGAGACCTGTTCGGTGGCGCCGTCGACGCGGCTCAGTCCACCGGTCCTCTCGTTCAGGACCAAGGCGGCGTCGCCCTGCTGGGTCACGTTCAGCTCCGCGCCCGCGCCGGCGACCGGCACGCGGGCCTTCACCTCGGCGGCGGCGCCGTCCACCAGCGTCGCCTCGCCGACCGAGTTGGACGCGAACCAGATCGCGCCGGAGAACATCCGCGCCTGGGAGACCTCATAGCCCGGACCTGCCACCAGAACGGCGGCGGCGAGAGCGGCGACGGTGGCGAGCGCGGCTCGAACGTGTCCCGGCTTCATCGGTATCGCCCCACTTCCAGGCTTTCCCCTGCCCGCCGCCTGCGTCGCGCGACGCTCCACGACGTCCACAGTGGACGTGGGTCGAGTTCCGCGCGAAGGCGTGCGGCGGACATGCGTCTCGGGTAGAGCTCGGCGTTCAGTCGTGCCACCAGCTCCCAGGCCCGGTCGGCGGCCTGCCGGTCGAGGTGCTCGGGCGCGTAGGTCGCGGTGGTCGCCAGTTCCGCGGTCGCGGCGATCAGGCCGGATGCGTTGCCGAGGCTGCCGCGCACGTGCCGAGCCACCTCGTGGAACGTGAGTGAGACCGGTGGTGAGACGCCGCGTTCGGTCAGCCGGTCGAGCTGTTCGTGCCACGCACCGAGTACGCGCGCCGCAGGGTCAGGATCGCGGCGGCGCCGCCCGCGGCGATGGGCTTTGCCCAGCACGACGAGCCCACCCGCGAGCAGCACGAGCAGAACCCCGGCCGGCACCAGCACGAAGCCGCCGTTCAGGACGTTGTCCCAGCGGAACCCCTGCTCGTCCTGGGCATCGGCGAGCTGCGACTCCGCCGGAGGTGGGGGCGCCGGAGCGGCGGTGGACGCGGAAGGGTGCGGCGGGACCACGCGCGGCATGTCCGGCGGCGGGTTCCGCATGCTCGTCTTGTCGATGTCGCTGGGTTCATACCCCACCCAGCCGTACCCCGCCAGGTGCACTTCGGGCCACGCGTGGGCGTCGGCGGTGGTGACCTGGAAGACGCCGTCCTTGTCGGATCGCAGGCGATAGCCGACCGCGACCCTGGCCGCAAACCCCCACATCCTGGCGACCACGGCGAACGCCGCGGCGTACTGCTCGTCGTACCCGCCGCCCGCGTCTCCCTCCGTCAGCGCACGGGCGATGGAGGCGTAGGAATGCCCCGGCGGCCGGTCCGTCCGGTAGTCCTTGCCGCGGAAAGCGGATTCGAGGGAGCCGAGCCGGTCGTGAGGAAGAGCGGTGTCGTACCGCCGGTCAGCCGTCGCCGCCAGTGTGCGCAGGGCTTCCGGGACACCGGCTGGAAGTGGTGGCGAGTGGGTCGCCGTCGCGGCGGCCTGCGACAGACCCTGGTCCTGCGCGTAGATCTCGCCCGTGACGTCGTAGCTGAACCCCTGCGAGGTGGGGCCGGTGCTCACCACCACGCCTGAGTCCGGGTCGAACCCGAACCGGCTCCTGGTGTCGCCGGGCACGTCCAACCGGGACGGCCAGCCGAAGACCGGCAGGTACGGGCCGGAGAGCTCCTGCAGCTCGATGCGCGCCGTCACCGGCTTGCTGTGGACCAGTTCGGGGTCGACGGTGAGCCGGCTCCCGGCCACGCGGTAGGTGTCGCTCGCGGTCCAGGTGGTGCCGTCGAACTCCTCCAGCGCGGCGATGCGCACCCTGGTGATCTTCGAGGCCGACCCCGGGGCCGTCCGCACGGTGAACAACGAGCGGGGCGGGGACTCGTAGAGCTGTTTCTTCAGCTGTGCCAGCGGGGTGAGCGCGTTGGTGCTCGTGATGGGAGGCGCGAGCACGTCACGCGGATCGAACCGGTGGTCGCCGGACGCCAGGGGCAGCACCCGTCCTCCCACCACGCCGATCAACGCGCTGGCGGCGACCATCAAGGCCGCGGTGACGAGGGCGACGACCGGCGTGGCCGACCGGCGTTCGACGCGCACCGAGCCGGCGTCGGCGCCCCGGTGCGTGCGCATCGCGATCAGCAGCAGGGCCGTGACCAGGAACACCGCGGTGGCGAGCGGGTGGGATCCTGCCTGGTTGCCGACGACGAAGAGGGCGGACAGGAAGCCCGCCAGGAGCGGCAGGAGTGGCGCCAGGGCGCTTCGGGCGCGCAGGACGACCATGACCGACGTGAACGCCGTCGCCCACACCACCAGTGCCGGGGCCGCCAGCAGTTCGTTCCACGTGTCGGCGGGCGCGATCACGGTCAGCAGGCGGGTCCAGCTGCCGCGCAGCCCGCCGGGGACGGCGGACGCGGCACCGTCGAACACGCCGTAGACCATGACCAGGCCCAGTCCCGCGACCGCCAGTGTCAGAGTGGTCCACGCACGCCGGTGACCGAGCGCGGCCGTGACACCGCCGACCAGGCACGCGATCGCGAGCACGGGAAGGTAGTCAGGGGTGACGAAGAACCGTTGGTACACCAGTGTTCCCGCGGCGGAGGCCACCAGCGCCAGGGTCACCTCGGCCAGTGGCACGCCTGCGGTGAACCTCCGCCAGTTCACCGCAGCACCAGCCGGTTCCAGTGGGCGGCGAACTGTTCGCTGGTCGGCGCGGCCACCGCTAGCACGCCGCGTGGCCGCACCGGTACTGCGGCGTCCGGGGTGACGAGCTGGGCGAGATTGACCGAGAGGAACCTGGGGCGCAACGACATCAGCAGCTGCGAGGCCTCGGCGGAGACGCGGCCGGTGACGATGGTCAGGGCGACGCCCTGGGTGTCGGAGACGACGTCCCGCACCAGGTCGGTGAGTGCGGCGAGACCCCGGTCTGTGGAAGCGGGCTCCACAGTGGACAGAAGCTCTAGTGCGGCGCCGCTCGACTCCTTCTCGGCGGCACCGGTGGTGCGCAGCGCGAGCGGCAGGCCGGAGCGTTCGGCCGCGACGCAGAACGACGCGGCGACGCGGACCGCGTCCTCGAACAGTGCGCCGGGGTAGGGCGTGGAGCTGGTGTCCAGCACGACCAGCTGGCGTGGCTCGTCGGGCACGACCACGTGGCGGGTCATCACCGTGCCGGTGCGAGCCGTTGCGCCCCAGTGGATGCGGCGCCAGTCGTCGCCTGGCACGTACTCGCGCAGGCTGTGGAACGCCACGCCGCCCAGCGGAGCGCTGCTGGTCGTCTGGCCTTCCGCGTCCTGGGGTCCGCCGGAGGAGATCGTGGCCAGGAGGTGCACGCGCGGGTAGACGTGCACGACCAGTTCGCTGCCGGACGCGCGGCCGCGGTGCAGGAGCCGCAACGGGTCCGAGTGGCCCAGTTCCACCGGCGGGATCAGGTACCGGCCGCGCCGCGTGGCCGGGAGCGGGTAGCTCACGGTGCAGCTGTGGCCGGCGGTCAGCGCGGGCACGGTGACGGTGGTGCGGTGCCCGCCGACCGTCTCGGTGACCATCAACGGAGGGCTGTTGCGCTTGCCCACGTTCGTCACGGTCAGCGTGCCCTGCGCGGCACTGCCCTCGAAGACGCGCCTCGGCCGGACCTCGCGCACCACGGTCAGCTTCGGGGAGACGACCAGCCAGGCCACGGCCACGAGCAGAGCGCCACAAGCGGCGAGGCCGAGCGTCACCAGTTCCGGGTAGTCCGTCCACACGCCGAGGGCCACCAGACCCGTGGCGGCAGCGGTCATCGCGGCCCCGGACCTGGTCAGCACCGCACTCACCGGCCTGCGGGGACCGGCGCGGCGGCCAGCACGTCCTGGAGCACGGACTCGGTGGTGCGTTGCTGGATTCGGGCTTCCGGGGTGAGCAGGAGCCTGTGGTTGAGGACCGGGATCGCCACGGCCTTCACGTCGTCGGCGGTGACGAAGGGCCGGCCGGCGGCCAGCGCGTAGGCCTGGGCCGCGGTCACCAGAGCGATGCCGCCTCGAGGCGATACGCCCAGGTCGACGTCGGGGTGGACTCGGGTGGCGCGGATGACGCGGGCCACGTACTCGCGGAGGTTGTCGGCCACGCGTTGCTCGCGGACGGCGCGGATCATCAGGCGGAGGTCGTCGAGCTCCATGACGGACTTCAGCTCGTCCGGGCGGCGGCGGGTGACGCCGTAGGACAGGATGCTGACCTCGTCGGCCAAGTCGGCCGGGTAGCCGATGCTGATGCGCATCATGAACCGGTCGAGCTGCGCCTCGGGCAGGGCGTAGGTGCCCTGGTGCTCCACGGGGTTCTGGGTGGCGATGCAGAGGAACGGGTACGGGACCGGCATCGGGCGGCCGTCGACGGTCACCTGGCCCTCGGCCATGACCTCGAGCAGGGCGGACTGGGTTTTGGGCGAGGCGCGGTTGATCTCGTCGCCCAGCAGGATGTTCGTGAAGACCGGGCCCTGGCGGAACTCGAAGCGCGAGCGGCCCTGGTCGTACACCTGCACGCCGGTCACGTCGGACGGCAGCAGGTCGGGGGTGAACTGGATGCGCTTCACCTCGGCGCCCGCCACGGACCGGGCGATGGCCTTGGCTAGCGACGTCTTCGCCACGCCCGGTACGTCCTCGATCAGCAGGTGGCCCTCGGCCAGCAGGCACACCAGCGCGAGCCTGACCACCTCGGGTTTGCCCCGGATGAAGTCCTCGACGTTCGCGGCCAGCGCCTCGAACCGACGCTGGAAGATCGCGGCATCGGACACTTCAGTTCCCCCAGAAACTCGTGAACAGCTAGTGGATCGGACTCCGCAACGCCGCGTTCAGCCGCGGGTACACGTCGCGCACCGCCGGGTGCTCGCGTTCCCGGCCGAGCAGCCGGGCCAGGCGTTTGAGGTCCTGCCGGACGGTAGCCGAGTCCACCAGGTCGGCCGCGTCGAGGACCTTGGTGGCCAGCGCGCTCGCGTGGTCGATGTCGCCGGCGGAGGCGTAGGCGAGGGCACGGCGGGCACCGAACCGCGCGTGGGTGCGGTGGGCCGTGTCGGGGACGAGGGACAGCTGGCGGTCCAGCACGTCCGCCGCCTCGCGCGACTGGCCGAGGTCGTGCAGGCACCAGGCGGCCACCAGGCTGTTCAGGTCGGCGCCGCTGACCGAGGCCGAGCCGATCGTCATGCCGCTGGCCGTGTCGGCCTTGTCCAGCAACGCGGCGGCGCGGTCGAGTGCGCGCCGGCAGTTGTCGTAGTCGCACGCCAGCGCGTGTCCCTGGGCTTCGCGCAACGCGGCGAGCCCCTGCACCCGCGGTGAGGTGCCCGGTGCGGCCTGCGCCTGCTGGGCCAGGTCGATCGTGCCTGCGGCGTCGTCGCGGTAGAGCGTGATCAACGCCTGCCTGATCAGCGAGTACGTGGCCAGCTCGGTGTCACCGGCCGCGGCGCCCATCTCGACGGCGTTGCGGGTCCACCACATCGCGGCCCTGTCGTCGCCCGCTTCCTGGGCCATCCACCCCGCGTACTCGCTGTAGCGGGCGGCCAGCCCCAGCAGCTCCTCGCGCACGGGGGAGGGCGCGCCGTTCGCCATGCCGCGCAGGGTGTGCGTGTGCACGGTCACCATCGGCAGCACCACGCTCGGGCTCGTCGTCTGCCCCAGCTGCCTGACCTGCGCGAACAGTGACCGGAACGCCGTGAGCGTCCCGTCGTGCACCGCAGAGGCCGACGCGCTGCGGGGCGCCCCCAGCGTCAGCCCCAGCAACGAGGCCGCGCCCGTCGCGAGCGCCTCCCGCCGGGGCATCGGAACCATCCAGCTCGATCCGTCCGGAGCCATGCTCATCACCCACACTTCGCCGTCGGCCTCGACAGCTGCCGGCGGGCTCGCGGGTGCGGGCTGGTCCACGATGCGGGCCAGACTTCCCCCGGCTCCGAGAACCGCGTCACAGCGCCGGGCCAGATCAACACCTGGTTGTTTGACGCCAGTCTCGATCTTGCCCAGATAGCCCTTGCTGTAGTGGACCTGCTGCGCCAGCGTCGCCAGCGACAGGCCCGCCGCGGTCCTCAAGCGCCGCAACTCCACACCAAAGACATCCGACTGCTCAGCCATGGGTCCCCCGTCTGCTCCAGACAGCCTCGCAGACTACTGAGCCCCAGGTCCAAGGCCCAGCCCCGGACCGTAGACGAGGGTGGACCCCTGGCTGCACGAATCCGAGTCTGATCGGCCGTCCTGCCGATTCCCAGGCGTCTCCCGTCGCCTCCCCGAGCGGGAGACGGGAGACCCCTGCCTTTCCTCGTCGCGTGGCGCGATGCTGAGTGCACGACGGCGGCTGGTGACAACGCCTTCGGTTTCTGGGGGGCGTGGCGGCAGGACTGGGCTGGGGGCCAAGTCCTGCCGCCACGAACGTTTTTCAGGTGCGGGGAGGGACGATGAACAGGGACTGGACGGGCGCGCCCTCCTGAGGATTACGCCAGGTCGGCGCGGAACGCTCCGGCGAGCGCCTGGAGCAGCCAGCCGAAGCGGTGAGCGTGCCGGCGCTCCTCGTCTGTCATCGCGGACCTGGCGCTGTTGAGCGACCAGCTCGCCCGGCGCTGCAGGGCCAGCCACCCGCGCACGTGCCGCCCCAGCTCGCTGTCCGGGTCGACCACGACGCGTTCGCCGCGCCGGGCGGCGGCCAGTGCCCCGGCCAGACCGGGTGTGCCGCCGAGATCGAGCTCCGCGACGATCGCCTCGGCCTCCGCGAGCGGGTCGGCCTCCGGGCTGTAGGGCCGGGTGCGGCTGAACCAGCTGTCGAAGTGCATGCTCGGCAACGGTGCGGTGAGCTGTGCGAACGTGGGCAGGACCCCGGTGGTCAGAAAGGCCAGCCGCAGCGCACTGGCGATGGGGTGGTCACAGCCGCCTTCCTCGTCGTCCGGGTCGAAGCCCACTCGATGCATCAACGGCAGCACGCGGCCGGGATCCTCGACGCTGGGCCGATACGGGTAGCTCGGGTCGAAGTGCGTGACGGTCTTGCCGTCCACGGCGTGCACGAAGCTCGGCGACGCGTAGTCGTGCCGCACCACGGCCACCGCCTCGGTGCCTCGCGACAGCGCGTCGGCCAGGTGTCCCAGCTCCGAGCTGTTGTGCTGCAGCAGCACCGTCCACTCGCCCAGCGCCAGGGCCGAGGCGATCTCCGGATAACCGTGCGCGAAGTCGTGCTGGTCCCTGATCTCGTCCGGTGTGCGTTCTGCCAGCGTGTCCGCATGTCCGCCGATGCGCCGCAGTGCGTCGAGCGGTTGTACTCCGCGCACGAACGCGAGCGCGAAGATCTCACTCAGGAAGGGCTCTCTGTGCTGTGAGTCAGCCCAGGACAGGTCAATCCGCATTTGTTCCCCCAGATGCAGTCTGGGGGAAACCCTACTGTTGCGGCGCCAGGACGATGTCGAATTTGGTGCGAGTCCAGGGCTCATCTCCTGGCTGCTCGGCGAACTTCTTGACCAGCGACTCCTTCACACCGAACACGGCGTCACCGACCTTCAGCTGCGGGTCGTCCTCGACGAAGATGTGGGTGACCAGCGTGCGGAAACCGGTCGCGGACACCATGAAGTGCAGGTGCGCGACGCGCATGGGGGAGCGTTTCGCCGCCGCGAGAAGCTCGCCGACAGGGCCGTCGTGCGGGATCGGGTACGCGGTCGGTGTGACGCCCCAGAAGGAGAAGCTGCCGTCGGGCTCGGAGAACAGGTGGCCGCGGCCCGCGACGCGATCATCGTCGTACTGCACGTCGTAGAAGCCGTCCTCGTCGGCTTCCCACACCTCGATCCTGGCGCCGGGCACCGGGTTCCCGTCGGTGTCGCGCACGGATCCCTCGACGAGGCAACGGGTTCCGGAGGCGCCCGCCGCGATGTCGCCGCCGTTGCCGACCAGAGGCGACTCCTCCACGAAGAACGGGCCGAACACCGTGGCTTCCGTGGCGTTGCCGTACGCCTCGTTGTTCACCGCGATGGTCTGCATCGAGGCGCCGAGCACGTCGGAGAGCAGGATGAACTCCTGCCGCTTGTCGTCGGTGATGTGCCCGGCCGCGGTCAGGAACTCGATCGCCCTGGCCCACTCCTGTTCGGTCAGGCGGACTTCGCGGATGAACGAGTGCAGGTGCCGGGTGAGCGACTCGAGCAGTTCCCTGGTGCGCGGGTCAGGGGTGTTGGCGAACGAGGCGACGACCTCGGCGGTCAGGCGCTCCTCGATGTCCCGCTGGGCGGTCATCCTCGGCTCCACTCGGTCGGGTTGCGGCCCGCCGAGGCGGCGGCGAGCAGTGCGGTCAGGTCGTCCTCGGTGACGGGACGGGGGTTCGACGCGGGCACGGACGGCAGGATCAGGCGGGCCGCCTCACGGACGTCCGGCACGCCCTTCAACACGTGAGAGGCGCCGATCTCGTCGTAAAGCGCGACCAGTTCGGTGCCCAGCGCTTCGGTGATCCTGGCTGCTTGAGGTGCTGCGGGAGCGTTGAAGGCCAGCACGTACGGGAGGATCGCGGTGTGCGTCTGGGCGTGTGGGAGGTTGTACGCGCCACCCAGGACGTGGCAGATCTTGTGGTGCAGGCCGGATCCCGCGGAGGCGAACGCCACGGCGGACAGGTAGGCGCCGTAGAGGGTCTGCTCACGGCCGTCCAGGCTGCTGATCTTGCGCAGTCCGTTGCCCAACGCACGGATGCCTTCCACCGCAATCGCTTGGTTGATCGGATCCGCGCGCGGGGCCCACATCGAGTCGACGCAGTGGGCCAGCGCGTTGCACCCGGAGGCGATCGCAAGCTCGTTGGGCAGCGACGCGGTGAGGGCGGCGTCGTAGATGACCGTGACGGGCAGGACGCGGTCGTCGCTGCCGGTGGTCTTGCGCGAGGCCTCGGTCAGGCCCCAGACGTTGGTCGCCTCCGAGCCCGCATAGGTCGTGGGCACGGCGATGATCGGCAATCCCGTGGTCAACGCGACGGCTTTGGCGAGCCCGGTCGTGGATCCGCCGCCGACGCTCACCAGCAGATCTGCCTTGGAAGCCTGCTCGCGAGCGCGTTCGGCGTTCTCCACCGGCACGTGCGGCGCCACGTCCGTGCACCGGACTGCCACGTGGATCTTCGACGTGACGTCCGGTGCTGTCTCCTCGGCGATCAGCATCACGCGTTGCGCGCCAAGACGTTCGACCTCCGCGGCGAGGTTCGACGCGGCCTCGCCGGTGCCGAACAACACCCGCTGGCCGAGCGTGACGTGCTCCCAGCTCATGCGCTCTCCTCCCGGCTGAGCACGGCGGTCAGGACGGACATCAGCTCGGCCTCGGGATCGACCGGCAACGAGCTGACGCGCCAGGCGATGTGCTTGTCCGGGCGGACGAGCACCGCCCCGTCTTCGTCCACACCGGACAGTCGGGACCAGTCGAAGTAGAGGTCCGTCACCTCGCGTCCCGGACCGATGACGACGGTCCGCACCGCCACGCCGAGCCGGTCGGCCACCTTCTGTGCCGCGTCGGCCCACGCCTCGCCGTTGACGCCTGTCAGCAGCGTGAACTGGCCGTACGGCGCGAGATCGTGGGTGGAAAGTTTCCGCCTGCTGTCACCGACCCACGCATGGGGCAACCGAACACCCGGAAAGGTCGACGGCTCGTAGTACAGCTCCGGGTCGCGGTCAGGGGTGGGCCGGTCGGTGCCGTCGGGGACGACCGCGCTGGAGGAGTACGACTGGCCCATCTCGACGCCGTGGGCGTTGAACTCGTAGTTCTTCAGCTCCATGGCCTCCCGGACCGCGGCACGTTTCGCGGCACCGGCCAGACTGCTGTCCTTGCGCTCCTCGATCCGCGCGTGCATCTGCTCGGCGGACTCGGCCGCGTCGAGCCCGAGCGCCTCGAACAACGCCCCGAACTCACGGGCGGACCTGTTGGCCCGCACCACGATCTGCCGTGCCACGGGAGCGCGTTCGGCGGTGTAGGTGTCGAGCAGTTCCGGTCCCGCCTGCCCGTTCAGCACCAGGGCGAGCTTCCACGCCAGGTTGTAGGAGTCCTGGATCGAGGTGTTGGAGCCGAGCCCGTTGGACGGCGGGTGCTTGTGCACGGCGTCCCCTACGCAGAAGACCCGCCCGCGCTGCAATTGTGTCGCGTACTGCTCGTTGTTGCCCCACAACGAGATCCCGGTGATCTCGGCGTCAAGACCGGGATCACCGACGAGGTTGCGCACGATCTGCAGCGCGTCGTCCTCGGTCACCTCGGGCACGCCCTGCGCGAGGTCGAAGCCCCAGACGATCAGCCACTCGTTCCACGGCCGGACCATCCGCACGAGTCCCGCGCCGATGCCGCCGACGTTCGCGCCGGGCTGGATCACCCAGTACAGCACCGAAGGGCGGTGCCGGCACAACTCCGTGAGGTCGGCTTTGAACGTGATGTTCATGGACCCGGCGACGTCCATCTGCCCCTCGTACGGCAGATCCAGGTCGGCGGCCACGGCGGAACGAGCGCCGTCCGCGCCGATGAGGTACTTCGCGCGGATCGTGTACTCGGCACCGGTGAGCCGGTTCAGCACCCGCACGGTCACGCCGCCGGCGTCCTGCGTGTGCCCCAGGTACTCGGTGCTGAACTGGGTCTGCGTGCCGCGCGCGGTCGCGTTGCGGACGAGGATCGGCTCCAGGTACGTCTGCGGGATGTCGCAGTTGTGCGACGGCGACGCGAGCTCGTGGTCGGCGTGTCTGGCGGGGTGGTTGCCCCAGGTGAGGATGCGGCCGATCTCCTCGCCGGCGATCGCGGTGCAGAACACCGTGTCGCCGATCAGGTGGTGCGGTGTGGCGTCGGCGAGCACCTGGTCCTCGATGCCGACGTCGCGGAAGATCTCCATCGTGCGCTGGTTGGTGATGTGCGCGCGGGGCGTGTTGGCCGTCCACCGGTACTTGGTGATCATGATGTTCGGGACGCCCAGGGTGGACAGGAAGAGCGCGGCGGAGGCGCCGGCCGGACCCGATCCCACGATCAGCACATCGGTCTCGACCGCGGTGTGCGTCGGTGGGGCGGTGTCGGCGAGGCCGTCGTGGAAGGTCACCATGCCGAGAACGGTGACTCGTCCGGCGGCGTCGTGGCGCTCAGCTTTCGGACGTGGCGGAAACAGGCAAAAACTCGCGGCGGTCCTGGCGCGGGGTCACCCCGAACCGCGCCTTGTACGTGCGGGAGAAGTGCGCCTGCGAGGCGAAACCATTCCGTGCGGCGACCTCGGCCAACGAGATGGGCTCGGCGAGCATGCCCCGGGCAGCGTCGAGCCGGGCGTTCAGGACCGCCTGCGGAACGCTCTGCCCGGATTGTGAGAACAGTCGTGAGAGGTGCCGCTCCGAATACCCGATGGCGGCGGCGATCCGGCCCGCGGACAGGTCCTGGTCAGCCAGATGAGCGGTGATGAACGCGTGCGCGGCGGCCAGGTCGGCGGCGGCCGAGCACCCGCCACCGAGCAGCGTGCCGAGCAGGTCCGTCGCGACGTTCTCCAGCCCGTCCCAGTCGGCAGGCCCGCCGCGCAACGCCTCGGACAGCGCTGTCACCAACGCCCGTGCGTGCGCATCGGCCCGGAAGCTGAACACCTGCGGCTTCACGGTTCCGGGCCGGATCTCGCGCAGCAGCGACCGCGGCGCCTTGAGCACGAGCTCGGTGAGACCGTGCGAGAACGTCCGCCGAAACGGCTGGTCGCCGTCCACCACGAGTCCCTGACCAGGCGTGATCAGCTCGTGGCCGCCGCGGTGCGAGAACTGGTTCTCCCCGGCGAGTGCGAAGTAGACGACCACGCCGTCGGCCGGGTGCTCGGCGATCTGCCGGACGTCGCGGTCGACGGCGTGCGGCGTTCCGGTCACCCGCGCCACCTGCAGCCGGGGCAGCGTCAGGTTGATCTCCGTGCCGTCGAACGGCCGGTCGCCCAGCGGTTGCGCGCGCAGACCGACGAGCGCGCGGGCGTTGTGCTCCTCCCACCCGGCCAGCCTGCGCGAGCCCGGGAGGTCGTGCGTCCGGAACCTGGTCAGGCCGTGCACGGGTGCCATCGGTCCAAGATAACCCCAGCTCAGACACGAGCGACGAACTTGATCTCGATGAGCGCCTTTCGCGCGAGACCGGCCTGTCACAAGCGCGTAACCGCAGGTCGAATTCGTCGAATAACGATTGGTGACGGAAAGCGACGAAGGGTTGCACTGCGTTTCCACTTAGAAGACTTCGCGTGGAATGTCAAGTCGGTGCAATAACCACTGCGTTTGTGGTGTTCAGCCGAAGAAAGCCGGCCGGGCTTCGGCTGCCCGTGAGACCCATTGGAGACCGTTCTACCTGCGAGAGCGTGTTCACGCATCACAACACGGGTTCATCTCACCTACCCGGAACCGCCATCAGGGGGTGTTGCGATGGTCATCCGACTGAGTACTCTCTACGCGCCCCCCAAGATCATCGCTAGTTGATCGTGTTGATCACGCGATGCTATCTTTCCGTCGCCAATTCGGGTGCTCGTGGAGCGTTGTGAAGCTGAAGAACGTGCCTGAGACGAATTACAAGACAATTCGTTCGCGGCTCACTGGTGTCGTGGTGGTTCCCAGCGTCGTCCTGCTGGCCATGTGGGCGCTGTTCTCGTCCTACACGGTGTTCGACGGCCTGTACCTCCAGCTGGTCGCCTCCGGTGTGAGAGACGCGTCGATCCCGGCAGTGCAGTCGTTCGCGTCGCTGCAGAAGGAACGCGAGCTCAGCATGACGAGCTTGAGCAAGCCCGGTACGAACACCACGGCGTTGCTCAAGCAGCAGCAGGAGACCGACGGTGACATCACCAAGATGAAGGCGGCGTTCACCGAGCTCGCCTCCCAGGCGCCGCAGGAGATCGTCGACGGCATCGGCAAGCTCAACGGGCTGCTGGACCAGCTTCCGCAGCAGCGTGCCGCGCTGGAGGCCGGTACCGCGTCCAAGCCCGAGGTCTACCGCTACTACAACAACGTGCTGGACGCCGGTGCCGCGCTGTTCAGCACGCAGGCCCGCATCGTGCCCGACGCCGAGACGGTGCAGGGCGCGCTCGCCGCGGTGCAGTACTTCCAGGCCGCCGACTCGATGTCGCGGGCCGGATCGGTCGCCGCCGGCGCGCTGGCGGCGGGGAAGTTCACGCCGGAGGAGCACCGCGAGTTCGTCTACCTCGTCGGCGCGTACCGGTCCACGCTGAACTCGCTCGAGCCCTACGCCCTGCAGAACGTGCGCGACCACTTCAAGTCGGTCACCGGCAGCGCCCAGTGGCAGCAGCTGGTCACCCTGGAGAACCGCCTGCTGCAGAACGCGGAACGGCCGATCGGCACTTCGGTCGTGCTCTCCGACTGGGAGACCGCGAGCCGTGCGGTGTCCGCCGAGCTGACGACGATGGTGCAGGAGCAGTCCACTGGCGCGGTGAACGTGGCGCTGGCCAACGGTGAAAGCAAGTTCACCACCGTGCTGATCGGCAGCCTCATCGCCCTGGTCGCGGTGATCATCGGGATCTTCCTCGCGGTGCGGATCTCCAGCCGCCTGGTCAACAAGGCGTTGATCGTCCGGTTGACCTCGCTGAAGAGCGACTCGCTCAAGCTCGCGCACGAGCGGCTGCCGGACATCGTCGAGCGGCTGCGCGAGGGCAAGCACGTCGACGTCGCCACCGAGGTGCCCGCGCTGGACTACGGCAACGACGAGATCGGCCAGGTGGCGGACGCGTTCAACGCCGCGCAGTACACCGCCGTCGCCGCGGCCGTGAAGGAGTCGCAGACCCGTGAAGGCGTCAACCGGGTCTTCCTCGACATCGCGCGCCGCAACCAGGGTCTGGTGCACCGCCAGCTGAAGATCCTCGACAAGCTGGAGCGCGAAGAGGAGAACCCCGACCACCTCGACGCGTTCTTCCAGCTCGACCACCTCGCCACCCGCGCGCGGCGCAACGCCGAGAACCTGATCATCCTCACCGGTGAGCAGCCGGGACGGCAGTGGCGCAAACCCGTGCGGATGCTGGACGTCGTGCGCGCCGCCGTCGCGGAGACCGAGCAGTACGCGCGGGTCAAGGTGAACCCGGTGCCCGAGGTGGCGCTCGCCGGCGCCGCCGTCGCCGACGTGATCCACCTGATCGCCGAGCTGGTCGACAACGCGACGTCGTTCTCGTCGCCGCGCTCGCAGGTCGAGGTGCACAGCAGCGAGGTGCCGCAGGGTCTCGTGATCGAGATCGAGGACCACGGTCTCGGCATCAAGCCCGAGGACCGCGAGCAGCACAACAAGATGCTGACCGCGCCGCCCGACTTCGAGGCGATGCGGCTGCGCGGCGAGTCCCGCCTCGGCCTGTTCGTCGTCGCACGGCTGGCGGGCCGGCGCGGTATCCACGTCGAGCTGCGCGACTGCCCGTCCGGCGGCACGATCGCGCTGGTGCTCGTCCCGGCCGACCTGATCGTCGGCGAGGCGGGCGTGGCGGACCCCGCCGACCCGGTGCAGATGCCCAAGCCGACGTTCCGGCAGCAGACGCTCGCCCAGGCCGCCCTTCCCGTCGCCGACGACGTCGTGCTCGACGCGAGGCCCAGTTCGGAGCTCAACGAGTTCTGGGCAGGGGGAGGAGTGGGAAACGACCACGGCTCCCGCCTGGACAGGGATCCGGACAGCGGGAGCATCGTGGGCGTGCTGCCCGCACAGGACCACCCGGCGGGCCCGTGGCCGGCCGAAGACGCCCGGGACGGTGACGCCTCGCGCCAGGACACCCGGCCAGAGCTGCCACGGCGCCGCAAGCAGCAGCACCTCGTGCCGCAGCTGGCCAACGACGACCTGCGGCCCGTGCACGACTTCGCCGAGCCGCACACCGAGGAACGGGCTGAACGCACTCGCGACGGCATGTCGGCCTTCCAGCAGGGCACCCGTGATGCCCGCCAGGCCGACGACGCCGTCGAACCGTGATCACTCCTGAACACCGAAAGGGCTTACTCCCGTGGACGACGACCTGACCGGCGGGCACCCCGAGCTGAACTGGCTGCTGGACGACCTGGTCGCCAGAGTGGTCGGTGCGAGGCACGCTGTGGTGCTCTCCGCGGACGGCCTGCTGCTCGCCCGGTCACCCGAACTGTCCAAAGACGACTCCGACCACCTGTCCGCGATGGCGTCGGCGTTCCAGTCGCTGGCCCGCGGCACCGGACGGCACTTCGGCGGCGGCCAGGTGCGGCAGACCATCGTGGAGATGGAGCGCGCACACCTGTTCGTCACCGCGGCGGGACAGGGCGCCTGCCTCGCGGTGGTCGGTGACGAGGAGGCGGACATGGGCATGATCGCCTACGAGATGAACATGCTCGTGAAGCGCGTCGGCTCGTATCTGTCGTCGGCGCCGCGCACACTCGCGGCGCCCCGCCACCCCATGGGGCTGTCATGAGCCCCCGCTCGTCGGACTGGTGGTACGACGAGGCCGCCGGTCCGCTGGTCCGCCCCTACGCGTTGGTGAGCGGTCGCACCAGGCCGACGTGGGGCCGGCTGAACCTCGCGACCCAGGTGCGGTCGATTCGCACCTCGTCCGACACGAGCGCGCTCTCCGTCGAGCACCTCGAGATCATGAGACTCTGCCGCAAACCGCTGTCCGTGGCGGAGGTCGCCGCCTACCTGCACGCGCCGCTCGTCGTCGCGAAGGTGTTGCTGAGCGACCTGATCCAGCGTGGCGACGTCATCACCAGTGACTCGTCGCGGATGGCGGTCGCGCCGGACCGGACCCTACTCCAGAAGGTGCTAGATGGCGTCCGTGCAATCTGAAGAACTGCTCGTCCCCGCGTCGGTGAAGATCGTCGTGGCGGGTGGGTTCGGCGTCGGCAAGACGACGCTGGTGGGCGCGGTCAGCGAGATCACGCCGCTGCGGACCGAGGAACTGCTCACCGAGGCCGGCACGCAGATCGACGACCTGGCGGGCGTCGAGGGCAAGACCACGACGACGGTGGCGCTGGACTTCGGCCGCATCACGATCAACCCCGAGGTCGTGCTGTACCTGTTCGGCACGCCCGGCCAGGACCGCTTCTGGTTCATGTGGGACGAGCTCGCCTACGGGGCGATCGGCGCGGTCGTGCTGGTCGACACCCGGCGGCTCGACGGCGGGTTCGGGGCGATCGACTTCTTCGAGCGCCGCGGGATCCCGTTCGTCATCGCCGTGAACTGCTTCGAGGGCAGCCACTCCTACACCGAGGACGAGCTGCGGGGCGCTCTGGACGTCGCGGACACCGTGCCGATGGTGCTGTGCGACGCGCGTGACCGCGAGTCGTGCAAGACGGTGCTGGCCCGCGTGATCGAGCATGCGATGAGCAAGCTCGACCACGCGGTCGCTTAGCTGCTAGGTGAGCTTCTCGAGCCGGCAGCGGAACGGCCGCAACATGGCAGGTGCCTCGGTGAGCCGGTAACCGGGCACCTGCTCCGGGTTCTTGGCGATCCCCGCGAGCGTCTCCGCCACGTACTCCAGGTGGCTGCGGGTGTAGACGCGGCGCGGGATCGCCAGGCGCACCAGCTCGAACGGCGCGGGCGTGATCAGCTCGCCTTGTTCGGTGATCTCCCCGAGGTAGAGCGAACCCAGTTCCGCACAACGGATTCCGCCCGCGAGGTACAGCTCCGACGCGAGCGCGTGGCCGGTGAACTGGCTCGGCGGGATGTGCGGGAGCAGCCTGCCCGCGTTGAGGTAGACGGCGTGCACGCCCGTCGGCCGCACACTGTCCACTCCGGCCTCCCGCGCGCATTCGGCGAGATATGCGGTGGCTTCCGCCCGCTCGCGCAGGTACAGCGGGTCGGTCACCTCGAGCAGACCCTGCGCGCACATGTCGAGGTCGCGGCCGCTCAGCCCGCCGTAGGTGCGGAACCCCTCGGTGGCGATCAGCAGCAGTTCGCACTGCTTGGCCAGCGCCGTGTCGTTGAGCGCCAGCAACCCTCCGATGTGGACGATGCCGTCCTTCTTCAGGCTGGCAACGCATCCGTCGGCGAGCCGGAACGCCTTCTTCGCGATGTCACGCGGGCTGTGGCCGCGGTACTTCTCTTCTCGTTGTGCGACGAGCCAGGCGTTCTCGGCGAACCTGGCCGCGTCGAGGATGAACGGCACCCCGTGCTTGCGGCACAGCTTGCTCGCCTTCTTGATGTTCGACATCGACACCGGCTGCCCGCCGCCGCCGTTGTTGGTGATCGTCATGAGCACCAGGCCGACGTCCTCGGGCCCGCTGAGCGCCTCTTCGAGGGCGACGAGGTCGATGTTGCCCTTGAACGGCTCGTCGCTGTCGAGGTCCCTGGATTCCGGGCACGGGAGGTCGCGCACGACGCCGCCGGCGATCTCCACGTTCGCACGGGTGGTGTCGAAGTGCGTGTTGCTGATGGAGATCTGGCCGGGCTTCAGCAACGCCGTGAACAGGATCCGTTCCGCGGCACGGCCCTGGTGCACGGGGAAGATGTGCTCGTAGCCGGTGAGGTCCTCGACCACGTCGCGGAACCGGAACCACGACCGCGCGCCCGCGTAGGTCTCGTCGCCCCGCATGCCCGCGGCCTGCTGCTCGGCGGACAGGGCGCCCGTGCCGGAGTCGCTCAGCAGGTCGATCGTGACGTCGTCCGCGGTGAGGTTGAACTGGTTGCAGCCGCCCTCGGCGTACCGGCGCTCGCGGTACTCGCGGGTGGTGATGGGGATCGGCTCGACGACCTTGATGCGGTAGGGCTCCACCGGACTTGCCTTTCTAGTGCTACGGCGCGAAATTTGCCGGGTTGTTCGGGGGTCAGACGGGTGGATCGTGGTACCGCCCCGCGTCCTCATACTGGACGTATGGGGGCGCGGGGGCGGTGCCACGAGGCGCCCTGCTGGGCGCCGAACAACCCGTCAAGGTTTCGTGCCGTAGCACTAGACTGACATTGCTGTGGTGCGGGCGGGTGTGACGTCGTAAGCCTCGGAGGACAGATAGACCGTGACTCCGGGACGCGGCCGGCCCAGTCGCAGCGAGACGTGGGCGATCAGGCCGACGCCGTCCGCGAGCGGTCTGCGGACCATGCTCGCCAGCGCCATGACGAACGGCGCCGTGTCGAGCCGGCATCTGGCCATGATCGCGAGAACGCGCTCACACGCCTCCAGGTCGTCGCGCACGTAGTCCCGCACCGGGATGTAGAGCGAGTAGCCGCTCGGGCGGTCCGTGTCACCGGACATGAAGGTGTAGCTGGACATCAGCGGTCGCCGCGCGAACGGTCCGGTGCCGCCGCAGGCCAGTGCCACGATGTCGGCCAGCAGTTCGGTGTCGGCATCGGGGGTGGCGCCGGCCGCGACCACCACGTCCGGGATCTCGGCGGCCTCGTGCGCCACGTAGGTCTTCACCCGCGCCCGTTGTTCGTCCATCAGGTCGAGGGCGAAGAACGAGAACCGGTCCCGGCCCTCCCGTCGCAGCGCGTGCGCGGTCACGGTCTCGTACGCGGCGCCGAGACCGAGCCTGCCGAGTGCCTCGCGCACAAGGGAGGTCGCGCTCTCACGACCCCGCACCTCCGGGTTGAGGTAGACCTTGATCGCGGGTGCCACGTCCGGCTGGACGATCAGCGAGTACCAGAACGCGAACGCCCCCTGCGGGTCCGCCGGGAGGAACAGGTCGCGCACCGCGTCGAGCTGCCGCAGGTCCAGCTGGTGCTGCTCGGCGAGCCGGTCGAGCACGCCGAGCGCCGCCGTGACGTTCTCCCGCAGGCCGGGCTGTTCCGCGAGCGACTCGACGATCATGCGGACGACGGGCGGCTCGTGCTGGGCGAGTGCCACCGAGAATTCGACCGGGGTGTGGTCGTCGGCGACGAAAGACGGCCAATAGGGGACCGCCGAGAGCGGCCGCGCGGAGCCCGGCCCCAATGCCTCGGCCAGCAGCTTCATCGCTCTTTCCGAGGAATCCGCTAAACCGACGGCGCGCAGGAGGACCTGCAGTTGTGCAACGGCGAAATCGCGCAATGAGACGTCAGGCACGCTCAAGACGGGGTCTCCTGATCGGCCGGGGAATCAGGGCGGGGTGCAATCCGATCGGGGTGGAATCGCGGGTGAATTGTCTCAACCAGACACATGGCCTGGTCAAGAGCCAGAGGGGTTGCGTGCGGCACTCTGAGCTGTGATCAGGATTGCACTGCACGGCCTATTGACTAAGGTCGATTCCCCTGGTGAGTGCGGCATTCCGGGAGTGTGAATGCGGCGCATAGTGCCGAATTGCTTTGACCGCTGTACATGTGCTATGCGGGGTCACTTGGATTCGAATGAATGGCGTTTGTGCAGCTAATCGTTTCGTGCTAGTGCGCGTCGAATTCGTTCGACTGACCGGCGAGGTTCCCGGTCGGCGTCCCGGTACTCCGGCACATCTTTTGGGGACGAACGAGACCGGTCTCGAGATGCATCGCAAATATATGAGAAATGCTCGCTAACGTTCGGTCCGCGCGGGCGACTTGATGGGCGTACATGATCCACTCACTAGGAGCCTCAATGCGTTTCCCTGCTGCGGTGGTGGCTGCCCTCGTGCTGGCCGCACTGCCCGCACCGGCTCAGGCCGCCGGCTGCGTCTGGACCGCCTCCGGTCTGCCCACCCACCGGAACCTGGAGAACGACCGGGTCGACGCGATGTCCCCGGACGGCACGATCACCGTCGGTGACGCCGTGTACCCCGTCACCAGAGATCTGAAGGGCATCCTCTGGCTGGGTTCCACGCCGGTGGACATGGCCGACCCGAACTTCGGTCCGGGCGTCCACAACTGGCCGTGGGATGTGAACAACGCCGGTGTCGTCGTCGGCTACACCTATGACGAAAGCACCGCGATGACCCGCCCGTACCGCTACCACGTTCAGGACGGCAGCTACGAGTGGCTGCAGCCGTCGGTGGGCTTCGCCGCGGCGAACTACGTCAACGAGCGCGGTGACGTCGCGGGCTGGATCAGCGACAACGGGGGCGACCACGTCGTGCTCTGGCCGGCCGGATCGGTGCAGCCCCAGGTGATCGGGACCGGGCAGCCGGCCGGACTCGACGAGGCGGGGCGCGTCGTCACGACCAACGGGGAGATCTGGTCCCCTGACGGCACGACCGTGCGGATCAAGGACCGCCGGGCGCATCCGGAGCGCTACGCGGAGGGCCACGTGATCGGTGCGGCCTCCGACGGCAAGACCGTCGAGTGGAACCTCGCCGGCAAGGTCACCAGGACCTTCCCCGGCGCGGGGTCGGCCACGGCCGTCAACTCGAGCGGTGTGTTCGCCACGAAGCACGGCCTGCACTGGGCGATCTGGACCGATGGTGCGCCGCAGGACGTCGACGGCTACATCGCGGGCATCACCGACTCCGGTGTCGCGTACGGCAACAACGACCAGGGCGCGGTGGTCTACCGCTGCGTCTGATCGACGGAAAGCGCTGCTCGGCCTGGGTTTCCACCCCGGCCGGGCAGTTCCCGATGGTGTGACGCCGTGTACAGGGCGGTTGACGGTTCGCTGTCGGCCGTGGCAACATCTTTTACGTGATCTACTGACACCCTCACCGACACGCGACTGCGGCCCGCGCTTCTCGAGCGTTGTGCGCCCGGCGTGTTCTCCGTTTCCGATCTTCAGGCCTTCGGGTCTTCCTTCGGCGGTGGGTGTCTCATGTCAAACATTCCTTTTTTGCATGCCCGCGATCTGGTCAAGTCCTACGGCGCACGCCGTGTGCTGGACGGGGTGTCGTTGTCGGCATCTCCTGGTCAGCGCATCGGGCTGGTGGGCGAGAACGGTGCCGGCAAGTCGACGTTGCTGCGGATGCTCGCAGGCGTCGAGGAGCCGGACGACGGTCAGGTCCAGCGGCCCGCGGACTGCGGTTTTCTGTGGCAGGAACTGCCTTTCGCGCCTGGCGCCACCGTGCAGGACGTGCTGGACGACGCGCTGGCCGAGATTCGCGCGACCTCGGCCCGGCTCGACGAGCTGACTCTCGCTCTGGAGGAGCGGCCGGACGACTCGGCCGTGTTGGCCGAGTACGGCGACCTTCTGGACTGGGCGCAGGACCACGACATGTGGGACGCGGACCGCAGGGCGAAGCTGGTGCTGGCCGGACTCGGACTGTCCGATGTGGACGTTGACCGGCGGCTGGACACGTTCTCCGGCGGGCAGCGATCGCGAATCGGGTTGGCAGCGCTGCTGATCCGGCAGCCGCGGGCGATGCTGCTCGACGAGCCGACGAACCACCTCGACGACGAGGCCGTCGCGTTCCTGGAACGGCAGCTCAGCGGGTTGCCCGGAACAGTCGTTGTGGCGTCGCACGATCGCGTGTTCCTGGACGAGGTGTGCACGGACATCGTGGACCTCGACCCGGCGCGGGGTGGCGTGACGCGGTACGGCGGCGCCTACACGGATTATCTTGAGGCGAAACGGCTCGAGCTCGTCCGGTGGGAGCAGCAGTACGCGCAGGAGCAGGACGAGCTGAAGGAGCTGCGTGTCTCCGTCGAGGTGACGGCGCACCAGGTCAACCACCAGCGAGCCATCAAGGACAACAACAAGGTCGGCTACGACCGGCACGGCGGCCGGGTGCAGAAGCAGATCTCGCGGCGGGTGCGCAACGCGCAGCAGCGGCTGGACGAGCTGACGGCCAACCAGGTTCGCCGTCCTCCGGCACCGTTGCGGTTCAACGGTGCGATGACGGGCAAGGTCGGCGCCGAGCAGCTCGCCCTGTCGTTGCGGGACGTGAGGTTGAGCGGGCGCCTGGACATCGGGCAGCTCGACGTGTCGACGTCGTCGCGGCTGATGATCACCGGGCCGAACGGGGCAGGGAAGTCGACGCTGCTGCGGATTCTGGCCGGGCAGCTCACGCCGGACACCGGTGACGTGCACCGGGCCCGTGGCGTCCGGGTCGGGTTGCTGGAGCAGGACGTGGTGTTCCCCGACCTGTCCCGCTCGGCTCGCCAGCTGTACGAGAAGGTGCCCGCCGCGGCCAAGGTTCCCCTGTCGCAGCTGGGACTGCTGGCGGGGCGTGACCTCGACCGGCCGGTGGGGGAGCTGTCGATCGGGCAGCGCAGGCGCGTCGCGCTGGCGTTGCTGATCGCGCGGCCGCCGGAGGTGCTGTTGCTCGACGAGCCGACGAACCACCTCTCGCTCAGCCTCGCCGAAGAGCTGGAGGACGCGCTGAAGGCGGCACCCGGCGCCGTGGTCATCGCGTCGCACGACCGCTGGCTGCGGCGCAACTGGGAGGGCCCGGAGCTGGCCCTCGACGCCGGTCGCGTCGCCTGAAACCTCTGACACGCCAACAGAAAGGACTAGGGGAGATGTTCCACAACAGAACGCACGGTGCCCTGTCCCTTTCACTCACCCGCGTTCGGAGGCTTCCATGTCAGGTCAGCTCACAATTCGGTCGGTCAGCAAGACCTTCGCCCACCGCCGCGTGCTCGACGCCGTCTCGCTGACGGTTCGCGCCGGCGAAAAGCTCGGTGTTGTAGGAGAGAACGGGTCCGGCAAGTCGACGCTGCTGCGGTTGATCGCCGGGCAGGAGACGCCGGACGACGGTGAGATCACCGTGGTCGCAGAAGGCGGTGTAGGGCACCTCGGACAGGTGCTTGCGCTGCCGGACTCCGCGACCGTCGGCGACGCCATCGACGCCGCCCTGGTCAAGATTCGCGTGCTGGAGCAGCGGATCACGACAGCCGAGCAGACGCTCGGCAGTGCTTCCTCCGCCGAGCTGGCGGAGTACGGCGAGCTGCTCACGGCGTTCGAGCTGCGGGACGGCTACTCGGCCGACGCCCGCGTCAAGGCCGCCATGTCCGCGCTGGGCATCGGCGACATCGGCAGGGGCCGGCGACTCGGCACGTTGTCCGGCGGGCAGTGCGCCCGGCTGGCGCTGGCCGGTGTGCTGTCGGCCGAGCCGGAACTGCTGTTGCTCGACGAGCCCACCAACCACCTCGACCACCAGGCGCTGACCTGGCTCGAGGACCGGTTGCGGGCGCATCGCGGCACGCTCGTGGTGGTGACGCACGACCGGCTCCTGCTGGAACGGGTGGTCACCGCGATCGTCGAGGTCGACGGCGACCGCCGGACGATCTCCCGCTACGGCAACGGTTACGCCGGCTACCTCGCGGAGAAGCGGGCGGCCCGGCAGCGCTGGGAGCAGGCGTACGCGGAGTGGGTCGGCGAGATCGAGCACTGGACCGAGTGGCGCGGGACGACGGCGTACAACGTGGCGCCGGGCCGGGCGATCAAGGACCACAACAAGTGCAAGTACAACGGTGACGGGCGGCGCGTGCAGGCGTCGATTTCGACGCGGGTGCGCAGCGCGTCCGAACGGCTGGAGCGGTTGCAGGCAGATCCGGTACCGCGGCCGCCGGATCCGTTGCACCTCAACGCGCCCTTGAACGCGGCGGTGCGGGAGGGCGCGGTCCTCGAACTGCGGGAGGCGACTGTCGGACAACGACTGCGCGTGGACTCGCTCGTCGTGAAGGCAGGGCAACGGCTGCTGGTGACCGGGCCGAACGGTGCCGGCAAGTCGACGTTGCTCGACGTGCTGGCGGGGGTGCTCCAGCCGGACAGCGGAACTCTGGCGCGGCACGGTGTCGTCGGGTACCTGCCGCAGGAGACCGTGGTGCGGCACCCACGCCGGACGGTGCTCGCGGCGTTCGCCGCGGGCAAGCCGGGGACACCCGACGACAACGCCGAGAGGCTGGCAACGCTGGGGCTCTTCCGCACCGACGACTTCCGCACGCCGGTCGGGGACCTGTCGATCGGGCAACGGCGGCGGCTGGCGCTCGCCCGGCTGCTGGACCAGGAGTCGGATGTGCTGCTGCTGGACGAGCCGACCAACCACCTGTCGCTCGCGCTGGTGGAGGAGCTGGAGGCCGCGCTCGCGGAGTACCCCGGCGCCGTGGTCGTGGTGTCGCACGACCGGTTGCTGCGGCAGCGGTGGCAGGGCGAGGAGCTGGAGCTGAGCCAGGGGCGGGTGCTGGTCGCGGCTTAGGGTCGAGGGGCGCTCGACTGCGAGACGAGCGCCCTTCGTCTGGAACCTGGTGGTGCATAACGTGAAACGGTGAACACTCCACTGTGCACAACGGACGGTACCGCGCTGGAGGACTCGGCACGGCGCCTGCTTGCGCCCGGCCCGTTCGGGTACGTGGCGGGTGGCGCGGGATCCGGTGCGACGGTCCGCGCCAACCGCGAGGCGTTCGACCGGTGGCGGATCGTGCCGAGGATGCTGCGCGGCGCGCACGTCCGCGACCTCGGCACGACCCTGTTCGGCGAACGGCTGCCCGCGCCCGTTCTGCTGGCACCCGTAGGAGTCCAGTCGATCGTGCACCCGGACGGCGAGCTCGCGTCGGCTCGTGCCGCCGCCAAGCACGGGCTGCCGTTCGTGATCAGCACGATGTCGTCGTACTCGCTGGAACAGATCGCCGCGCAGAGCGACGGGCCGCGCTGGTTCCAGCTCTACTGGCCGAACGACGACGAGGTCTGCCTGAGCCTGCTGCGAAGAGCGCGCCACGCCGGGTGCACGACACTGGTCGTCACGCTGGACAACTGGACGTTCGGCTGGCGCACCGCGGACCTCGACAACGACTATTCGCCTGCGGCACAGGGGATCGGCACCGCGACCGCGTTCAGCGACCCGGTGTTCCGGTCGAAGCTCGCCCGGCCGCCGGAGGACGACCGGCAGGCGGCGATCGCGGAGTGGAAGGCCATGTTCACCGGTGTCGACCGAACATGGGATGAAGTGGCCTTCCTACGCCAGAACTGGCCAGGACCGTTGGTGCTCAAGGGGATCCTGCACCCGGACGACGCGCTGAAGGCCGTGGACGCGGGCGCGGACGGCGTGGTGGTGTCGAACCACGGCGGCAGGCAGGTCGACGGTGCCGTCGCCGCGCTGGACGCGTTGCCGGACATAAGGAAAGCAGTGGGCAACAGGGTCTCCGTGTTGTTCGACTCGGGCGTGCGCACCGGCGCTGACCTGGTCAAAGCCTTGTGCCTGGGTGCGGACGCAGCGCTCATAGGACGTCCCTATATCTATGGCCTTGCGCACGGTGGAGAGGCCGGAGTCGGCCAAGTTTTGAACCACTTTCTGACCGAGTTCGACCTGAACTTGGCTCTCAGTGGGGTCGTGAAACGCTCTGACCTGCATCGCGAGGTTCTCAAAACAAACCGGGAGGTTGGTTTGCTACTGGCTTGACAAACCGGGCGGTTGGTTTTGTATGGTGGTGGAGCACGACGGGCCGTCGTCGGGAGGGCGGGCCGGTCGAACACCTCCGTCGAACTGGGGAGCAACCGTGGACATCGATGTTTTAGGACCGCTGACAGCTCGCATCGCAGGTGTGTCGATCACGCCCTCCGCTGCGAAGCCCCGCAAGGTGCTCGCCATGCTGGCCGTGCACGCGGACGAGGTCGTCCCCGTCGCGTCGTTGTACGAAGAGCTGTGGGGAGAGGCCGTGCCGCGCAGTGCCGGCACCACCTTGCAGACGTACGTGTTCCACCTGCGGGGCCTGATCGGCGCCGCCATGAAGCAGGCCCAGGTCGATGGCGATCCCAAGGCCGTCCTGCTGACGCAACCCGGCGGTTACCTGCTGCGGGGCGGCGTCGTCGACGTCAAGGAGTTCGACCGGCGCGCCGTCGAGGGCCACCGCGCCCGCGAGAGGGGCGATTTCCGGGGTGCGGCACGGTTGTTCCGCGAGGCGCTGGCGTACTTCCGCGGTGAGGCGCTGGTCGACGTTCAGGCCGGTCCGATGCTCGAGGTCGAGCTGGACCGGCTGAACGAGGCGCGGCTCAACGTCCTCGACCGCCGCATCGACTGCGACCTGCGGCTGGGCCGCCACCACGAACTGGTCGGCGAGCTCACCGCTCTCGTGGCCCGCAACCGCATGCACGAGGGCCTCACCGCGCACCTCATGGTCGCGCTCTACCGTTGTGGCAGGCGGGGTCACGCCGTGGAGGTCTACCGCAGGCTGCGGCAGAACCTCGTCAACGAGCTGGGCCTCGAACCGTCACCCGCACTGCACCGGCTGCAGCGGCTCATCCTGACCGCCGACGCCCGTCTCGCCCTTCCCGCCGAGGCCGAGGCACAGCTAGAGCACGTGGGCTGAGGCGTGGTGAGGCAGCAGAGGGCCGAGCAGACTCGGGCGCGACTGGTCGAGGTCGCGGCCGAGCTGTTCGACAGGTACGGGTTCGCCGGTACCAACATCAGTGACATCACGGCCGCGGCCGGTGTCACCAAGGGCGCGTTGTACTTCCACTTCACGGCCAAGGAAGAGCTCGTCGAGGCGGTGCAGGAGACCAGCACCGCGCTGCTGGCCGACGCCGTCTCGAAGATCACGGCGGCCGGCCTGTCGCCGGTGGAGGCGTTGATCGACCTCAGTCACGCCGTCGCGCGCATGCTCGTCTCGGAACCCGCCGTGCGGGCGAGCTTCCGGATCGCGCGCGAGTGCGGAGACCGGGCCAAGCCGTTCGTCGACTTCCACCACGCGTGGTGGGACGTGGTGCGGGAGCTGTTGCGCGCGGCGGCGAAGAACGGCCAGCTGGCCCGCAACGCCGACGTGTCACTGCCGTTGCTGTCGATGTACGTCGGCATCGAGGCGCTGTGGTCGTCGGGCATGTCCAAGGACGGTGTGGCGGAGCTGTTCACCGACGCGTGGCGGTTGTTGTTGCCCGGCTTGGTGACCACCGAGCTCGCGAACGAACTGCTGGGGCCTGGCGCCGGCTGAGCTTCTTGCTCAGCCGACGAGAGCCGGGTCTTTCGCCGGTTCGCCGGCGTCCTCCGGCTGCGAGCCCGCCGGGTCGAACTTGCTCAGGCGCCGCGGCGGAACGATGCCGGGCAACAGGAAGCGCCACATGTTCGTCACGCGCTGAACCACGTCTTCGCGGCCTGTCAGCACTTCCGAGCTGACCTGCACGCCGGTGAACGACCCGATCACGTAGGTCGCCACGTCGTTGGGGGAGACGTCCGTCTTCAGGTCGCCCTTTTCCTGCGCGTCGACCAGGCACGACTCGACCACGTTGATCCAGCCCTGGTATGCGCCCGTCGCCGGCGAGGCGAAGGTGCCCTGTTCGATGACGAGACGGATGCTGGCGCGCACGCGCACGTCCTGCCGCAGACTGCGTGCCATCGCCTGGGTGAGGTCGATGACCGCCTGCACGCCCTTGGTGCCGATCTCCGAGATCGGGTCCCAGACGCCGAACTGCTCTCCGATGATCGCCTGAGCGATCTCCTCCTTGGACTGGAAGTGGAAGTACAGCGCGCCCTTCGTGACGCCCGCGCGCTGGAGGATCTCGGACAGCTTCGCGCCGAAGAACCCGCCTTCGTCGAACACCTCCGCCGCGGCGTCGAGGATGGCGGTGCGGGTCCGCTCCGCGCGCTCCTGTTGCGCCACTTGGAGTCCCTCCGATCTGTCCGGCCGGGCGGATCGTCCGATCCGTCCAGCTCGCGTCTGTGGCCTCAGCGTAGCGCAACTAGTTTCTTCTTCAACACAAAACAAACCGGGCGGTTAGTATGTTATGAAGTAGTTGGGGGACGGTGACCCCCCGCCTGCGTTGTTGATCAACGGCTGGAGGGTTCCTGAAATGTCTGTGTTGTTGTTGAAGCAAGCGAGAACTTCGACGCCCGATGGGCCTTTGTTACGAACACCCGCGGTCGCCGAGTTCCCGGTCGCGGTCGGAGAGTCCGGGCAGGTTCTCTTCGACCAGACCATTCCCAGGCACCTCGTCCACCGCGCGGCGGTGAGCGAGGTGTTTTTGACCGATTTGCGCGTTACGGACGAGACCACTTTTCAAGTCGGCGCGCAGTGGCCGCGAGACCACAGCTTCTACCGGCTGCAGTCCCCCGCACGGCACGACCCGATGCTGCTGGCGGAGACCATCCGCCAGGCGGTGCTGCTGATCGCCCACCAGGTGTTCGAGGTGCCGCTCGACTGGAAGTTCGTCTCCCTCGAGAAGACGTGCGGGGTCACGCCCGAGGGGCTGGAGACGGACGGGCGGCCGGCGAACATCCTGCTGTCCATGACGTGCCACGACATCAAGCGCAACAAGCGCGGTGTCAACGGCATGCGGGTCGAGATCGGCTGCTACCGCGACGGCGAGCGGATCGGCGGTGGCGAGCTGCGCTGGAGCGTCGTGCCGCCGGCCATCTACTCGCGGCTGCGCGGCGGCCGTGACAAGGAGATCGTCTCCGCGGGGGAGCCGGGCGTCCCGGTCGCGGGGCACCTGATCGGCCGGGAACGATCCCGTGACGTCGTGCTGTCGCCGATGCTGGGCGACAACACGTGGAAGCTGCGGGTCGACCAGAACCACGCCGTGCTGTTCGACCACCCGGTCGACCACGTGCCCGGCATGGTGCTGATGGAGGCCGCCCGCCAGGCCGCATTGCTGACGGTCGGCGAGCCGGACGCGTTGCCGGTGCGGTGTTCCTTCACGTTCGACAAGTACGTGGAGCTCGACGCGCCGACGATCGTCACGGCACACACGGTGGCGCCGTCAATCCGGGGCAACCGCGGTGTTCGGGTCGTGTTCGAACAAGAGAGCAGTACCGTGGCAACGGGGCTGCTGGACATGTTGGTCGTCTGCTGACCTCTTGCCATGGCTATGGGGGCGTTTGGCGAGAAGAAGGCATCTGGGGCTGGGAGGAAGACGGGCGTCGTGCTCGTGACCGGTGGGACCGGATTCATCGGGTCTGCCGTCGTCCGCAGTCTTCTGTCCGAACAAGACGGTCCTAACCGGACCGAGATCCGGGTCCTGTCACGACGGCGGCTGCCGCGCTGGATGCTCGACGCGGGGGTGGTCGAGGTCGAGGGCGACCTGACCGAACCGAGCGGGCTGCGCGGGGTGTGCGACGGTGTCTCCACCGTCCTGCACATGGCCGCTCAGATCGGCGGGGACCCGGCGTTGTGCGATGCGGTCAACTACGAAGGCACTCGAGCCCTGCTCCACGAGGCTCGTGCGGCCGGAGTGGTCCGGATCGCTTATCTGAGCACCACTTCCGTGTACGGGCACGGCGTTCACCGCGGGGCGAGCGAGTCGCTGCTCGCGCCCGCACCGGTGTCCGCGACGAGTGCCAGCAGGTTGAGGGCCGAGCGCGAGGTGCGCAAGGCGGGTGGGGTGGTCTTGCGGCCGCACCTCGTCTACGGCACCGGTGACGTCTGGTTCATCCCGACGTTGCTGCGTCTGCTCGACCGCGTTCCCGCCTGGATCGAACGCGGGATCGCTTTGGTGTCAGTGGTTTCCGTGGACGATCTCGGGGCGGCCACGGCAGCACTGGCACACCGGCCCTGGAGGGCACGTCCGGGTGCGGTGTTCCACGTCAGTGATCCGACGCCGGTCAGCATGCAGATGCTGGCGGGTACGGCTTGCGCGCAGTTGGGGCTGCCGCTGCCGGAAGAAGATCTGTCTGCGAGCGAACATCGTGAGCTGACCCGGCGGCATCTGCCGGAACTGACCGATCACCAGTTCGAGCTGCTGGCGTTCGATCACTACTACGAGAGCAGCAGGATCTGGCGGCACGCCGGCGTGTCACCAGGGCCTGGGCTCAAGGAGCGGTTCACCGGTGCTACCGACTGGTACCGGCAATTGCTTCCGACATAAATGTTCTGCTGACGGGGAGCGTTCACGCCGTATGTGAGCGCTCCCCGTCGCGCCATCCCTCCCGGGAGTGAGATCCGGGCCTGGGCATCCCTCGCCGGGACGACCGGGAATCCCGGAAAGTCATTCCCGCGACGACTGTTCGCGGCGTTCGCACATAGCTATTCGCGCGGATTGTTGAGCGCCCTTCCGTTGCGAAGAATTTCCAGCTGCCGGGGACATTCTTTGCCAGGGGAGGATCGCCTTGACCTGTGTCGACGACCAGATCGCGCTCTTGGAACGAATGATGCTGTCGCGCGAGTGCGACCGCAGGTCGGGGCTGATGCTGCGCCAGGGCGAGGCGTGGTTCACCATCGGGTCGTCCGGGCACGAGGCACTGGCCGCGCTCGGTCTTGTGCTGGAGCCGCAGGACTTCGTGTTCCCGCACTACCGCGACCGGGCGCTGGTCATGGCGCGCGGGATGAGCGTCGAGGACGTCGCGCGCGACCTCATGGGCAAGGCCGAGTCGCATTCCGCGGGCCGGTCGATGACGTCGCACTTCAGCCACCGTCCCGGCAACGTCGTGTCGATCGCCAGTCCCACCGCCTCGCAGTGCCTGCCGGCCGCCGGGGTCGCGTGGGCTTCGGTGCGGCGTGGTGATCAGGCCGTGGTCGTGTGTTCCCTGGGTGAGGCCTCGTCCCGGCAAGGTGAGTTCTTCGAGGCGCTGGCGTTCGCGCTGCAGAACTCGTTGCCCGTCGTTTTTCTGATTGCTGACAACGGTTATGGCATCAGCACCTCCACCAAAGGCATGTCCCCGCGTGACCTCGGCATGGTGCCTTCCGACCGGCTTGTCATCGTTGACGGTGCGGACCCGGACGCGGTGCTCGAAGCCGGACAGGCCGCTGTGTCGCTGGCGCGTTCCGGCGGCGGGCCTTCCGTGCTGTGGTGCGAGCTGGATCGGCTGGAGCCGCACAGCTCGTCCGATGATCATCGGCTGTACCGGCCCGCTGACGAGTTGGCCGGGATGAGCGATCCGATCTCGGTGTACGGTCAGCGGCTCGTCTCGGCCGGGCACATCACCGAGGAGTGGATTTCCGCTACGCGGCAACGGTTCGCCGACGAGGTCGAGCAGGTGTTCCGGCGGGTGGCGCTCGAGCCGGTCGCGGATCCGAAGCTGGTGGGGGAGCACCTGTTCGGATCACCGGTCTCGGTTGCCGATCAACCACCGGTCGGCGGCACGATCGTGGCCGCGGTGAACCGGGCGCTGAGCTCGGCTCTCGCTGATGACGTGATCGTGTTCGGTGAGGACGTCGAGGATCCCAAGGGCGGGGTTTTCGGCTTCACCAAAGGACTTGGCACCGACCAGGTGGTGAACTCGCCGCTGGCCGAGGCGACGATCGTCGGTGTCGCGGTGGGGCTGGCAATGGCTGGAATGCGGCCCGTGGTGGAGCTGCAGTTCGTCGACTTCGCCGGGCCGGCTTGGAGCCAGATTTCGTCGCAGCTCACGACTTTGCGGTGGCGTACCGCGTCGGACTGGCAGTGCCCTGTGGTGCTGTACGCGCCGTGGGGTGCCTATCTGCCGGGCGGCGGGATTTGGCACAGCCAGAGCAACGAGAGTCTTTTCACCCATCTGCCCGGACTCCAGGTCGTCGTCCCGTCGACGCCGGAAGACGCCGAGGTCGCGTTCGCGCAGGCCCTGGCCGGGCTGGACCCGACCCTGGTGCTTCTCCCCAAGCACCTCATGCGCCGCAAGCAGGAGCCGTCAGGGCTGCCGGTTCCCGCTTGCGGCGCGCGTGTCGTTCGTTCGGGTTCGGACGTCACGATCGTCAGCTGGGGCAACGGGATCGAGCTCGCTCTGTCTGCCGCCTCGATGCTCGACGAGGTTTCCGTCGAGGTGATCGACCTGCGTTGGCTCGTGCCGTGGGACCGGGCAACGGTCGCTGCTTCGTTGCGCCGCACCGGGCGGCTCGTCGTAGTCCAGGAGGACGGCCGGACCTCGAGTTTCGGCGCTTCGCTGCTGAGCGAGCTGGTGAGCGCGGACGACGAGTTCTACTCGTTGCTCGCCCCGCCGCGGCTGGTGTCGCGCGACGACGTGCACGTGCCTTTCCACCCCGAGCTCGAACGAGCAGTCCTGCCCTGCGCGGACGACGTCGTGACCGCCGTTCGCTCGGTACTGAGCTGAGATGAGGAATCCGATGACGAGGCTGGTCGTTCCGCAGCTCGGCGAGGGAATCGTCGAGGTCCGCATCGTGCACCTGCTGAAGAAGCCGGGCGACCGGGTCGCCCGTGACGAGGTCGTCTACGAGATGGAGCACGACAAGGCGGCGGTGGAGATCGAGTCTCCCGCCGACGGCGTGCTGGCGGAGTGGCTGGTTCGTGAGGGTGACGTGGTGCCGATCGGTGCTGCCGTGGCGGTGATCTTGCCTGTTGATGCCGCTACGAAGGTCCGGGTGCCGCCGAAGACGCGGTTGTTCGCGCGTCGGCTCGGGGTGGCGGACGAGGACCTGTCGTCTGTGCCGGCTGCTGGGACCGTGCTGATGCCTGAGGATGTTCAGGCCTTTGTGGACGCTCAGGTTGATCCTTCTGTTGCGCAGTCTGCTCGGCAACAGTCTCTGAATGCGGCCATGCGGCGGGCTGGTGCCGAGGTCGTGCCTGCTGCCGTGGCGATTCCGTTGGACGCTGCTCTGGTCGACGCGGCTGTGGGGGACGGGTTCGGGACGCCGTTCCAGGCGTTCGCGCATCGGGTGGCTCAGGTTGCGGCTCTGCATCCGGCCGTGCGGTCGCGGCGGGTCGCTGACGACCGGGTTCTGGTGCATGACGTGGTGAACCTCGGTGTGGCGGTGTCCACTGAGGACGATGAGCTGACGGTTGCGGTGGTGCCCGGCGCTTCTTCGCTTTCGCCGGTGGAGTTCGCTGAGCGGCTCGGGGTGGCGGTCGAGGAGGCTCGGGCCGGGCGGTCGCAGGCGGACGGGTCGGTGTCGCTGATCCTGTCGCATCTCGGGGACGACTCGGCGACGTTCGCGGTTCCCGTTGTGGTGCCGCCCGCTGTTGCCACGTTGTTCCTCGGGGCGCGGGCCGGTGGGGTGCGGCAGATGGTGCTGGCGTTCGACCACTCGGTGTTCAACGGGCACGAGGCCGCGCGGTTCCTGGCTGCGGTGCGGGACAGCTTCGCGCCTGCCCAGGTCGAGGTTCCGGTTTCTTCTGGCACGGCGATGGAGCGGGTCGCTGCGATCGCTTCGTCGGTGTTCGGGCATGCGATTGATCCTGAGCGGCCGTTGGGTGAGCAGGGCATGGACTCCGCCGGTGCGATGCGGCTGGTGCGCGAGATCGGGGAGGCGTTCGGGACGAAGGTGCCGGTCACGGCGGTGTGGCGGTACCCGAGGCTGCGCGACCTGGTGGAGAGCCTGGGTGACGTTGCGCCGGTGGAGGTCGCGCCGGTGGTCGTTGCTGAGCCTGTGGTTGTTGAGCCTGCGGTTGCTTGGTCTGAGCCTGTCGTCGAGTCGAACGGCGAGATCGCCGTCATCGGCATGGCCTGCACGGTTCCTGGCGCTTCCGACCTCGACGAGTTCTGGTCGTTGCTGGAGCGCGGCGAGTGCCGGATCGGGGACGTGCCGCCTTCTCGTGCCGCCGATCTGGGCAGCGGGTTCAAGGCCGCGTTGCTGGACCGGATCGACCTGTTCGACGCGGAGTTCTTCGGGATCACGCCCCGGCAGGCGGCGTCGATGGACCCCCAGCAGCGGATGTTGCTGGAGCTCAGCCTGCACGCGTTGCAGCACGCCGGGATCGAGCCGAACTCGGTGGAGGGCAAGGACGTCGGCGTGTTCGTCGGCGCGTGCGGTTACGACTACCGGGAGCGGGTGCTCGGGGCGGGCGCGGCCGACGGGTACGCGACCACCGGCACGTTTCCGGCGTTCCTGGCGAACCGGGTTTCGCACTTCTACGACTTCACCGGCCCCAGCCTGACCGTGGACACGGCGTGCTCGGCGGCGCTGACGGCGGTGGCGACGGCGATGGCCTCGCTGCGCTCCGGGGACTGCGGCATGGCGCTGGTGGGTGCCGCGAACCTGTTGAGCAGCAGCTTCAACACCACGGCCTTCGGCCAGGCGGGCATGCTCTCGCCGCAGGGACAGAGCCGCGTGTTCGACGACGCGGCGGACGGCTTCGTGCGCGGCGAGGGCGCGGGCTGGGTGCTGCTCAAGCCGTTGAGCCAGGCCCGTGCCGACGGTGACCGAGTGCTGGCCGTGCTGCGCGGCGCGGCGGTGAACCACGGCGGCCGCGCGGCGAGCCTGACCTCGCCGAACCCGGCCGCGCAGACCCGGTTGATCCGGCGTGCGTTGAGCCAGGCCGGCCTCGACGCCGGCGCGCTGGGGTACGTCGAGGCGCACGGCACCGGCACGGCGCTGGGCGACCCGATCGAGATCGACGGCATCGCGGGCGCGCTGGACGGCGCGACCGGGGGCGGGCCGGACGGGAAGCTGTGGGTCGGCTCGGTCAAGTCGAACATCGGGCACCTCGAAGGCGCGGCGGGCATCGTCGGCCTGATCAAGGTGATCCTGTCGTTGCAGCACGGGGTCATCCCGCGCAGCGTCGGGTTTTCGAGGCTCAACAGCGACATCTCGACGGACGGGACGCCGATCGCGGTGGCTTCCGCGCCGGTGGCGTGGGCGGCTGAGGGTGCTGCGCGGGTGGCGGCGGTCAGCGCGTTCGGGTTCGGCGGCTCGAACGGGCACGTGATCGTGGAGGAGGCGCCGCGCGGGCTCGTCGGGCGGGCGGCGCTGGAGCCGCAGCGGTTCTCGCGGAGCTCGCACTGGCTGGCCAAGGGTGAGGCTGATTCCGGCGTGGCGGGGGTTGGGCCGGTGGCGGGTCAGGCGGCGGTTCCTGGTGTGTCGGGGGTCGGGTCGTTGGCTGGTGGCGCGGCGGTTGCTGGTGTGGCGAGTGTCGGGTCGCTCGCGGGTCAGGTGGCGGTTCCTGGCGTGGCAAGGGATGGGTCGGTGGCTGATCACGCAACGGTTCCTGGCGCGGTGCGATCCGAACCGTTGGCGGGTCACGCAGTGGTTCCCGGCGTGGCGGGAGTCGGATCGTTGGCCGATCACGCGGGGGTTCCTGGTGTGGCGGGCGTCGGGTCGCTGATTGGTGACGCGGCGGTTCCTGGTGTGGGGGTCGAGTCGCTGGGCGATCGCGCAACCGTTCCTGGTGCGGTGCGTTCCGATCCGCTGGCCGGTCACGCAATGGGTCCTGGTACGGCGCGGGGCGAGTCGCAGGCTGGTCACGCTGCGGCTCCTGGTGCGGTGCGATCCGAGGCGTTGGCCGAGCACGTTGTCGGCGGCCAGGCCACCGTGCCCGGTGCGGCACTGATCTACCCGCGCCTGGGCGAAGGGCCGGTGACGTTGCGCCGGGTTCGGTTCCAGCGGCCGGTTCCGGTGTCCGAAATGGACTCGTTGACGGTCCAGGATGGTGTCGTGCTCGCCAGTGGCGAGCCGTGTGCCCGTGCGGAACGTGCCGAGTTCGCGCCCCTTGAGGCTGTTGAGCTCGGCTCTGGTGGCGAGTCGGTTGATCTGTACGGACTTCTGGCTGCTCGTGGGATCGAGGTCGGGAACGTCTACCGCGTGGTCGGTGACCTAAAGCGGGCCGGTTCCGAGGCCACGGGTGTGGTGGGCGCTCCGGACGGCGATGCGCGCACCCGACGGATTGCCTGGCTGGACGCGGTGCTGCAGGCGTCGCACGCGGTGCTGGACACGTCGTCGACGCTGGTCGCCGCCGGGATCGACGAGCTGAGCTGGACCGGCGAGATCCCCGCTGGTGCGCGGGTGCGGGTGTGCCGGGTCGGCGACGGGGTGGTGGACATCGACGTGCCCGGGGTTCTGCGGGTGCGCGGGTTGCGGCTGATGGCGGCGTCGGACGTGCGGATGCTGGTGCCGCGGTGGGTCGCCGAGGCCGTGACGCCAGTAAATGCAAGCGGGGCCAAGGTTGTGGTGCACGACGACGTGACTTCTGGCGATGTGCATGTTGAGGACCCGCGGCTGGCCGTGGTGGTGGCCGCGGCACAGGACGTGCATCTGCGGGTGGGCGGCGCTGGGTGGACCGAGGACGACGTGCCCCGGCTGCGGGCGTGGCTGAACGCCGTGGTGGCGATCGGGCGGGCGTTGCGCGAGTCGCGGGCGACGGTTCGGCTTGTCACGTCAGGGCTTTACGAGCCGACGCCAGGTGCCGCGTTGCAAGGGGCGTTGGTGGGTGCGGTGCGCAGCCTGCCGCTGGAACTGCCTGGCGTCACCGTGTGCGCGGTCGATGTTGAGGGCACTGACTACACCGGTGTCGACACCGAGCCGTGTGGGGTGGGGGCACCGCTCATCGCGTTGCGCGGGCAGAGGTTCCGGCAGGTGTTCGCGGACGAGCCGGTGAAGGCCGCGCAGGCGTTCAGGTCGGGTGGCGTGTACGTGCTGTTCGGTGGTGCGGGCGGGATCGGGACGGAGATCGCGCGGCACCTGGCCAAGGTTTACAGCGCGCGGGTGTTGCTGGTGGGGCGGTCGGCCACCGCGCCGGAGCTGGTGCCGGGCGCGGTGTACCGGCAGGCTGACCTGACGCGGCCGGACGAGATCGCGGACGTGCTGGCCTTCTGCCGGAAGACGCTCGGCGAGCCTGACGGTGTCGTGCACACGGTCGGCTCGGTGAGTGCTTCGCTGCTCGCCGACCTCACTCCGTCCGGTGTGGACGCTGTGCTCGCCACCAAGGTTTCCGCTGCCATCGAACTTCGACGGCAGCTGAAGGACAAGCTGCTGGTCCTGTCGTCGTCGGTGGCCGGGCTGTTCGGCAGCGAGGGCGGGCTGAACTACGCCGCTGCCAACAGCTTCCTGGGGCACTACGCCGCGGCCGTCGGCGGGCCGGTGCACGTGCTGGACTGGGGGCTGTGGCGGGACACGGGCCTGGCTCGCAAGTACTCGTCGCACGTGTTGCGCAGCTATCCCGGGCTCGCCGACTTCCGGCCGGCCGACGGGATCGCGGCGCTGGAGGCCGCCATCTCGAACGGCCACGGGCACGCTGTCGTGCTGGCGGGCAAGCCAGATGCGTTGCAGCCACATGCTTCTCCCAACACAAGCGCTGCGAAGCGGCTCGACGAGTATGCGCGTGGTGCGCTGGCTGCTCGGATGCGTGAGCTCAGCCTGACCGACTTCTCGATGGACTTCGCCTCCGCCGCTGGGCTGCTCGGCGTGGTGCCCGCGCATCGCAGGCTGCTGGCCGCGGTGCTGGACGTGCTCGCGTCCGGCCCGAACGGATCGGCTGACCGGGCCGCGTTGCTCGCGGACCACCCGGACCTCGAGGGGCACGTCGAACTGCTGGATCGCGTGCTGGCCTCCTACGGGCCGATTCTGCGTGGGGACGTCGGCGCCGCCGATGTGCTCTTCCCCGGCGGCGATCTGTCCGGGGTGTCGGCGATCTACAGCGGCAACCAGCTGTTCGACCCGGTCAACGCGTCGGTCGCCGAGGCGGTGGCCGCGGAGGCCACGCGGATCTCGGCCACCAGACGTCCACGCATCCTGGAGATCGGTGCCGGGGTCGGCGGGACGACGCAGTTCGTGTTGGACGCGTTGGACGTCGAGGTCGACTACACGTACACGGATCTGTCACGGGCGTTCCTGCACCACGGGACGCGGCGGTTCGGCGACGCGGTCACGACCGCGCTGTTCAACGTCGAGCAGGACCCTGCTGCACAAGGGTTCGAGCCCGGGTCGTTCGACATCGTCGTCGGCAGCAACGTCGTGCACGCCACCCGGGACATCGCCACGACCGTCGCGAACGTGGCGAAGGTGCTGGTGCCGGGCGGCCGGATGGTGCTCGGCGAGATGGTCGTGCCGGCCACGGTCTACACGGTGATCTTCGGTGTCACCGACGGGTGGTGGCGCTACGTGGATCCGGAGAGCCGGATGCCGCACGGGCCGTTGCTCGATGTTGCTCGGTGGGATCGGTTGCTGTCCGAGGTCGACTGGCGACTGGAGTCGGCCACGCACACCGGTGATCCGGGCGCGACCGCGGTGCTGACGTGTGTGGCTCCTGGCGAGGAAGTGGTGTCTGTGCCGAAGGCGAACGACCTGGGCATCGCGGAGGGCCTGCGCGACATCGTGCGGAAGCTGATCGGCAATCCGGGTGCCGAGGTGCCGGGTGATGCGTCGTGGCAGGAGCTGGGCATCGACTCGTTGCTGAACAACGAACTCGTCGCCGAGGTGTCGTCGACGTTCGTGGAGATCTCGTCGGTGGCGCTGTTCGAGCACCGGACGCTGGATCTGCTGGCCAGGCACCTCGCTGACCGGGTTGAAGTGGCTGACGTTCCGGCGACCACCGGTGTGGCGGCGGACGAGGCTCCGATTGTCGTCGAACGTTCCGAGGCGCCGATCGCGATCGTCGGTGTGGCCGGGCGTTACCCCGGTGCCGCGAATCTCGACGAGTTCTGGAAGTTGTTGCGCGACGGCGTCTCCACGGTGCGCGAGGTGCCCGCGGACCGCTGGGACTGGCGCGTCGCCCGCACGGTCACCGGTGGCTATGCGCGCTGGGGCTGCTTCCTGGACGACTGGGACGGTTTCGACGCGGCGCTGTTCAAGATCCCGCCGCGCGACGCGGCCGTCATGGACCCGCAGGAGCGGCTGTTCCTGGAAGTCGCGTGGGAGGCGTTCGAGACCGCCGGCTACTCGCGGCGCGGCCTGACGTCGCGGCGGGTGGGGGTGTTCGCCGGTGTCACGGCCAACTCTCACGTGATCGCAGGACGTGATGCCCGCCTGAACGGCGCGGACAACGCCGAGTACGCGGTGACGGCGCTGGCGTCGGCCGCGAACCGGGTGTCGCACGCGTTCGACCTCAGCGGGCCGAGCATGACCGTCGACACGATGTGCTCATCGTCGCTGACCGCGCTGCACCTGGCCTGCAAGGCGTTGCGGGACGGCGACGCGGAGATGGCGCTGGTCGGTGGCGTGAACCTGTACCTGCACCCCGACCGGTTCGCTGGGCTGTGCGCGCTGGGCATGCCGTCGCGCGGCGACCGCACCAAGGCGTTCGGCGCGGGCGGGGACGGGTTCGTGCCCGGCGAGGGTGTCGGCGCGGTCGTGCTGAAGCGGCTCGACGACGCCGAGGCCGACGGTGACACGGTTCTCGCGGTGATCCGCGGTACCGGCGTCAACCACGGCGGCGGCACCGCCGGCTACACCGTGCCGAACCCGTTGGCGCAGGCCGAACTCATCAGCGCGACGCTGGCGAGCGCCGGGGTGGCGGCGGCCGAGATCGGCTACGTCGAGGCGCACGGCACCGGCACGGCTCTGGGCGACCCGATCGAGATGCGCGCGCTGGCGATCGCGCTCGGCGACGCCCGCGAGGTGCGCGTCGGGTCGGTGAAGTCCAACATCGGCCACGGTGAGGCGGCGGCCGGGATCGCCGGGCTCACCAAGGCGATTCTCCAGTTGCAGCACCGGGAACTGGTTCCCTCCCTGCACGCCGAGCCTCCCAACCCGAGGCTCGAACTGGAGGGGACCCCGTTGCGGGTCCAGCACAACCTCGAGCGGTGGGCCGCAGAGGGACTGCGCCGCGCCACCGTGAGCTCGTTCGGCGCGGGCGGGGCCAACGCGCACGTGGTGCTGGAGGAGTACCCGCAGGCTGTGTCGCCTTCGTCGGACGAGATCGTGAAGGTGACAATCACGGCACCTGACGCCATGAGGCTTGCCGAGACGGCGCGCCGTCTCGCGGACATCGCCCTCGAGGTCGCTCCGGCGGACATGGCGCACACACTGCACGTCGGCCGCGAGCCCTGGCCGCATCGCGCGACGATCACGGCCCGCGACCGCTCCGAACTGGCGGGGGCGCTGAACGCGCTGGCGAACGGCTCGCCCCATCCGTCCGTCGACCTGACCGGTGAGATCGTGCAGCCACGGCCCGCACGCCGGATTCCGCTGCCCACCACGCCTTTCGCCCGTGTCGAACGAGTTGCGCCCGCAGTGAGCGGGTTGCCGTTGGTCGGAGCCGTGTCGGCGCCTCAGACGCGGACCGCTTCGCTGACGCTCACGTCGAAGTCGCGGCTGCTGGCGGACCACGTCGTCGACGGCGAACCGCTGCTGCCCGGAGCGGTGCACCCCGAGTTGGTGTACGAGACGTTGCTCGCGGCCGGGCGGTCGCCGTACGAGGTGGCGCTGGACGCTCTGACCTGGCCCGCGCCAGCCGCCGGCAGCCCGTTGAACCTGCGAGTGACCGTGGAGGAGAAGGCTTTCGAAGTCGGCTCGGATGGCCGGGTGATCGCCGAGGGGTCGATCGTCGAGCGCAACACCGTTGTGCCGCAGCCTTATGACGTCCGGGAGCTAGCACGCCGGCTGTCCGGGGGCACGTCGGCGGAGTCGTTCTACGGGACGTTCGCCCAGGCCGGGTTCGGGTACGGACGGCTGTTCCGCACGGTGCTCGAAGCTCGGATGGACGGGACCGAACTGGTGGCCCGGTTCGCGTTGCCCGAGGGCGAGGATCCGGACGGGCGGCAGGTCTTCCACCCGGCGGTGCTCGACGCCGCCTGCCAGTCGGCCGCGTATCGACTGCTCACCGAAGACATCACCCGGCGGTATCGGCCGATCGCGATCGACCGGTTGATCGTGCATCAGCCGGTGTCGGGGGAGGGATTCCTGCACGTTCGGCAGGAGGACACGTCGACGTTCGACATCACGGTCGTCGGCACCGACGGGGCCGTTCAGGCCGAGGTGATCGGGTTCACGGTCCACAGTGGAACGAAGCCCGCGAACGACGGCATCGAGCCCGCCAGGATCGAGGAGATCAAGCCTCTTCCGGTGATCGACGACCCCGTCACGGCCTACCGCCTCGAATGGGTGCCGGTGCCTTCCCGCACCACTCCGAGCGGCCCGGTCGCGGTCCTGGGCGACGGCCCTGTCGCGCAGCACACGCCGCGGGGCACCACGGCCGGCGCCAAGGAGATCCTGGTCGACCTGACCTGGCTGGGCGACGGTTTCGGTGCCACGCCGGAGAACTCGACCGCCTGCCGGGACCTGCCGATCGAGATGGTCTTCGGCCTGCTGCGCGACCTCGTCCGCGACCGCGAGATCGACGGTGCGCGAGTCCACGTGCTGACGGCTGCGGACACCGAGCCCTCGCCGTTGCTGCACGCGGTGCACGGCCTGGTGCGCACGGTCGCCGGCGAGACCGCGCGATTCGGCATCCGGCTGGTCACCATCGACCGCGGCTGGCTCGTCGAGCCCAGCCACGTGGCCGGTGCGGTGATCGGCGACGAGGACTTCACCCCGGCGTCCTGGGTTCGGCTCGGCCACCGCAGGCGTGAGGTAGCGACCCTGGTGGCGCAACCGGAGCCGCGCGGCAAGCTGGAGCTGCGCAAGGACGGCAGCTACCTGCTGGTCGGCGGACTTGGCGGGTTCGGCAGGGAGATCGCGAAGAGCATCCTCGCCGCCGGAGCGCGTCCGGTGCTGGTCGGGCGGTCGGCACCGGGCACGGTGACGCTGGGCGACCTGCGGCCGTTGTACCGGCAGTGCGACGTGACCGATCTGGAGCAGGTCAGCAAGCTCGCCGAGGAACTGCCGGACGTCCGGGGCATCATCTACCTCGCCGGCGTGCTCAGGGACGGGTTCCTGCGCACCAAGACCGACGAGGCCGTGCGCGAGGTCTGTGACGCGAAGATCCTCGGTGCGACCAATGTGGACACTGCTTTCGCGCATCACAGGCTGGACTTCTTCGCATTCGCGTCGTCACTGGCCGCGCTGGCGGGCAACCAGGGCCAGTCGGACTACGCGTTCGCCAACGGGTTCCTGGACGGGTTCGCCGCGGTGCGCGCCGGGTGGGTGTCGCGCGGGCTGCGGGAAGGCCGGACGCTGTCGGTCGGCTGGCCGATCCTGTCGGGTCACGGCATGAGCCCGAGCCCGGAATCGTTGCGGTACCTGGAAGAGACGCTCGGCCTCACGCCGATGCCGATGGCCAGGGCGACCGACGAGCTGTGGCGTCTGCTGGGAGCCGACAACCGGTGCACGCACCTCGCGCTGGTGCACGGCGACCGGGACGTGTGGGAGTCGGCGCTCAAGGTCGAGCCCCTTCCCGCGCCCAGCGAGGACCGCGACCACGGGCTGGTGCAGTGGTTGCGCGAGAAGCTGAGCCGGGCGATCGGGGTCAGCATCGACCTGCTGGACCCGGACCGCGAGCTGCTGGCGTACGGGGTCGACTCCGTGGTGCTGATGCGGCTCAACCGGGCGCTGGAGTCGGACATCGGGCGACTGCCGATGACGACGCTCATGGACAGCCCGACCCTGGGCGTGCTCGCGGACCGGCTGCGGGCCGAGCACGCGGACCAGCTCGGCGGCATCACGACGCCGGCCGAACCCGAGCCGTACCAGAGCCCTGCGTCCGGGCTGACCGAGCGGTTGATGGGCATCTGGTTCGCCGACCAGACGGCCGCACCCGCGGCACCGTACTCGATCTCGATGGCGTGGCAACTGCGGTCCGATGTGGACAGGGCCGCGCTCGGACGTGCGGTGGACATGCTGGTGCGCCGGCACGCCGTGCTCGCGAGCACGGTCACGCCGAACGGGGGCGAGCTCGACTTCACGCCCGCTCCGAAGCCGCCCACGCTGCAGGCGCGGCACGTCGGCGAGCCGGTCGGGCCGTTGCTGCGGGCCGAGGCCGAGCGACGGTTCCGGCTGGGCGACGAGCCGCCGTTGAGGGCCATCCTGTGGCTGCCGGACGGGGAACCGCCGGTGCTCCAGGTCGTCACGCACCACCTGGTCGTCGACGGCAAGTCCGCCGAGCTCATCCGGGACGAGCTGGAGGCGCTGTACGAGGGCAGGGCTCTGCCCGAGCCGGTGCCGTTCTCGGTGGCGTTGCAGGAAGAGCACGCGGTCGCACCCGAGCGGCTGGTCACGAGCGAGTCGTTCTGGCGCGACAGGCTGGCCGAGACGCCGTCCGCGCCGTTGTTCGGTGGTGATCCAGCCGACGTGAACGGGTCGCACCGCGAGTACCGGCTACCGCTGGATCTGTCCATTGAGGACGCGACGCCGTTCGTGACGCTGCTGGCCGCGTTCTCGCTGGCGGTGGCGCGGACGACCGGGCACGACGAGTTCCTCGTGGCGGTACCGACGTACGGGCGGTCACGGGCCGAGTTCGACACGACGATCGGGTGTTTCGTGAACTCCGTGCCGTTGCGGGTGCGGGTCGAGCGGGATCTGCCGGTGCGGGAGTGGCTCGCCGGGCTGCACGACGAGGTGCGGGAGGCGCTCGCCAACGCCGAGCTGCCCTATCCGAAGATCGTCGGCCACTGCGCCCAGGCACCGAAGGTGACGCTCGCGTTCCAGAACTGGCAGCGCGGCGAGCGCGAGGCCGGGCTGCTCAGCACTCTGGTGCACCAGCGCGGGCAGCAGGGGCACTTCGACCTCGGGCTGGAGGTCACCGACACCGGTGACGGCGTCGAGATCCTGGCGAACCACCGCACGGCCGCGTTGTCCGGCGACGAGGTCGACAGGTTCGTCGACGACCTGCGGCGCATGGTGGTCGAGCTGAACCGGGGCGCGGACAAGGTCGGCGACCTGATGCGGACCGATGCCGGCACGCTGGTCGGCCGATTCCGCGAGGTTGTTGCCGCGACGCCGGACGCGATCGCGGTCGAGGACGCCACTCGCAAACTGACTTACGCCGAGCTGGACGCGTTGTCCCGCAAGGTGGCCACCGAGGTGGCTGCGGTTGCCGAGCCGGGCGAGCCGGTCGCTGTGCTGCTGGACCGCGACGCACGGCTGCCCGCGGTGCTGCTGGGCGTGCTCGCGGCCGGAACGCCGTACGTCCCACTGGACGCGGCCTACCCGCCGGAGCGCCTGGAGATGGTGCTGGCGGCGGCGGGCTGCCGGGTCGCCGTGGTGGCCGACACCTACCCCGGACTGCTGCCCGACAACCTGTACCTGGTGTCGGTGGAGGAGCTGGAACACGCGGCGGCGAAACAGGTCTCGGTGCTGCCCGCACCCGGTGACCTGGCGTACCTGATGTTCACCTCGGGCAGCACCGGGCGTCCCAAGGGCGTTGGCGTGACCCACGGCAACGTGGTGCACACGCTCGACGCGATCGCTTCGACGATCGGCTGGACGGCCAGTGATCGGCTGCTCGCGGTGACGACCGTGTGCTTCGACATCTCGGTGCTGGAGATCTTCCTGCCGCTGATCAGCGGCGGCACCGCGGTGATCGCGAACCGCGAGACCGTGATCGACGCGCGCAAGTTCGCCACGATGCTGGCGGACAAGGACATCAGCGTCCTGCAGGCGACGCCGGCCGGGTGGCAGCTGCTGCTCGACGGCGCGTGGCAGGGCAGGCCCGGCCTGGTCGCGTTGTGCGGTGGCGAGGCGTTGCCGGAGAACCTGGCCGCGGCGCTGACGTCCCGCACGAAGAAGCTCTGGAACGTCTACGGCCCGACCGAGGCGACGATCTGGTCGACCATCGCGGAGATCGACGGCCCGGTGCACCTCGGCGAGCCGATCGGTGCCACGGACCTCGTGGTGACGCCGGACGGTGAGCTGTGGATCGGCGGCCCCGCGGTCGCCGTCGGCTACTGGCGGCAGCCGGACCTGACCGCGCAACGGTTCTGCCCGCACCCGGCGTCTCCCGAGACCGGCGGCCGGTACTTCCGCACGGGTGACCTGGTGCGGCGCGACGACGAGGGCCGGCTGGTGTTCGTCGGCCGGGCCGACAACCAGGTCAAGGTGCGCGGTCACCGGGTCGAGCTGGGCGAGATCGAGACCGTGCTGGACGCGCATCCCCTGGTGATCCGCACGATCGTGGTGCTGACCGGCGAGGGAGCCGATGCCCGGCTCGTCGCCGTGGTCGTGCCTCGTCCGGGCGCCGCCGTGGACCTGGAAGCGTTGCGGAGACTGGGAGAGCAGCGGTTGCCCTCGTGGATGCTGCCGGACCGCGTGCTCGTGGTCGAGGGCTTCCCGCTCACCCCGAACGGCAAGGTGGACCGCAAGGCGGTCGCCGCGCTCGTGACCGGTGCGCCACCACCACGGGAAGCGCCGAGTGCGGACGGTGTCGGTGGCAGCGTCGACGTCGCGGCCACGGTGGCCAAGGCGTGGGCGTCGGTGCTCGGTGGCGAGGAACCGCCGCGGGACAGGAAGTTCTTCGACCTGGGCGGCAACTCGTTGCTGCTGGGCCGGTTGTTCGCGCGGCTGGCCCCGCTGTTCCCGGCCGCCTCGCTGGAGGTCGCCGACCTCTTCGCCCGGCCGACGATCAACGACCAGGCCGAGCTGATCAACCAGCGCACAGGGGGAACGCCACCCGTGACTTCGACCCCGCCGGCTCCCCGCTCGCGTCGCGAACTGCGCCGCGCCCTTCGACTCGGAGACGCAGGATGAGCACCGACCATGACCTGAACGCCGTGGCCGTCGTCGGCCTGGCCTGCCGGTTCGGACCGGCGGACTCCGCCGACGCGCTCTGGGAGATGCTGTCTCAGGGCGGTACCGGCGTCCGGCGCTACTCCGACGACGAACTGATCGCGCTCGGACACCGGCCGGAAACGTTGCAGCGTCCCGGTTTCGTGCCCGTCGGCAGCGTTCTGGCCGACGCCGACGCGTTCGACGCCGAGGTGTTCGGCTACAGCCCGCAGCACGCGGAATGGCTGGAGCCGCAGCAACGCCTGCTGCTGGAGACCTCGTGGCACGCCTTGGAGGACGCGGGGATCGCGCCGCGCGGGAGTTCGTTGCGCACCGGCGTGTGGATGTCGGTCGGTCAGCCGACCACGCCACCGTTGGAGATCACCGACCTCGACGCGGCGGGGATGATCCGGTTCTCCTCCTCGGACAAGGACTTCGCGGCCACGCGGATCTCCTACCAGCTCGGACTGACCGGGCCGAGCATGACCGTGCAGACGGCGTGCTCCAGTTCGCTCGTCGGCGTGCACCTCGCGACCGAGTCGTTGCTGAACGAGGAGTGCGACGCTGCTGTCGTCGGCGGTGCGTCGCTGCACTTCCCTCAGGCCGGCTACGTGGCGTCGCGCGACATGATCCTCTCGCCTTCCGGGTCGTGCCGCCCGTTCGACGACGCCGCCGACGGGACTGTGTTCGGCAACGGTGTCGGTGTGGTCGTGCTGCGCCGGCTCGCTGATGCACTCGCTGACGGCGACCCGATTCGCGCGGTGATCCGCGGCAGTGCCGTCAACAACGACGGCGGACGCAAGATGGACTACCACGCGCCGTCGCCGGAAGGTCAGGAAGCGGTGATCCGCGAGGCCCTGGTGCTGGGCGGGATCGACCCGGCCTCGGTCGGGTACGTCGAGGCGCACGGCACCGGCACGCATCTCGGGGATCCGATCGAGTACGCCGCGCTGGGTCGTGTCTACCCGCGCGGGCACGTGGGGTCGGTGAAGAACGTCGTCGGGCACACCAACACCGCTGCTGGGGTTGCCGGGCTGATCAAGGCCGTTCTGCTGTTGGAGCACGGGTTCGTGCCCGCGCAGCAGGGGTTCGAGTCGCCGAACTCGCGGTTGTCCTCGGCTGGCTTGAGCGTTGGTGTCGGCAGTGAGTCGTGGCCTGTCGCGGACGGGCCGCGGCGGGCTGCTGTGAGCTCGTTCGGGATCGGTGGCACCAACGCTCACGTCGTGCTGGAGCAGGCGCCTGATCTTGAGGTTTCCGCTGGTAGAGGGCCTCAGATCGTGGCGTTGTCGGCTCGTACGGACGACGCGTTGGAGTCGCTGGCCGCTCGGGTGGCGTCCGCGTTGGAAGGCTCGGATGTCGCGTTGGCGGATGTCGCTGCGACGTTGGCTGTTGGGAGGGTGCACGAGCGTTCTCGGCTTGCCGTGGTGGCTTCGGATGTTCCTGGGCTGGTTGCGGCTTTGCGCTCGGGTGACGTTGTTCGCGGGACTGTCGCGCCCGTGCGGCGCGGCGAGACGCGGACTGTGGCGCCTGCTTCCGACGATCTCGACGTCACCGCGCGGGCCTGGGTTTCTGGCGCCTGTGAGCTTCCAGTGGTGTCTGGTCGTCGGGTGCGGTTGCCTGGATATCCGTTCGCTCGGCGACGGTGGCCGCGGTCCGGTCAGTCCACTGTGGAGTTTCTTCCTGGTGACCTGGTCGTGGCTGACCACGTGGTCGCCGGGGATCCAGTGCTGCCCGCTGCCGCGCAGATCGACCTGGCGTTGCAGGCGGCTGGTTCTGCCGTGACAGCGCTGACCGATGTGACGTTCCACCAGCCGGTTCGGGTGACCGAACGGACGCAGCTTTCCGTTGTGGTCGATGGCGGACGGGTGCGGATCTCGTCCGATGTCCTGCACTTCGAGGCCACGGTGGCGGCTGCCGGGGATGTTCCGGTGGAGGACGCGCCTCGGGTCGCGGAGGGCGTGTCGCCGGCTTCGTTGTACCGGCTGTTCGCGGAGAACGGGGTCGAGTACGGACCGTCGTTCCAAGTGATCGAGGAGCTGACTCGCGGACTTGAAGGTGCGGTGGCTCAGATCTCGGGGGCGCTCGGGCCTGGGCACCGGGTCTCGCCGTATGTGCTGGACGGGGTGTTGCAGACCGTCATCGGGTGCCTGTCCGGGGAGGACTTCGGCGGGGAGACGTTCATCCCGTTCGCGGTTGGCCGGGTCGAGGTGTTCGGGGAGCTGCCGTCGCGGATCCGGGTGCAGGTGCGGCCGGTGGCGCTCGCGGGTGGGGGCAAGCGGATCCGGAAGTTCACGCTGACGGCCACCGATGCCGATGGCGCGGTGGTGTTGCGGCTGACCGACCTGGCGTTGCGTCCGATCGCTGGTGGCGTGGCGCGGCCGAGCGATGCTGTGCAGCTGTACTCGCAGGCACTCGTGACTCAACCGCAGGCCGCTGAGTCCGTCGTTCTCCTGGACGGCACCGACTCGCAGGCAGACGAGCTAGCCGAGGTCTTCGGCACCGTTCATCGTGAACTGCCCGAGGTCGCGCCGTTGATCGTGTGGCCGCAGCCGTACGGCACGCCGGAGCAGCAGGCCACAGCCGCCGTCGCGTTCCTCAAGCCGTTGCTGAAGCAGCTGTCTCGCACTGGAGCGCGGATCGTCGTGCCGTACGCGCAGGGAAGCCTGGCGGGGCCGGGCATCGCGGCGATGGGACGCACCCTCAAGGCGGAGAATCCTCGCTTCGAACTCCTCGCGGTCGAGCACACCGGGCACCTCGGCAGGGATGTCGCCGAGGGATGCCGGATGACAGTGCTGCGGCCGTTGCAGATCACGCCGCAGGGCAAGGCGTTCGTGCGCGGCGGCAGGTACTGGATCAACGGCATGGGCGCCGTCGCCGAGCGTCTCGCTGCCCACCTGCTGAGCACCTACCAGGCACATGTCGTGCTGACCGGGCGTTCTGCCGCGTCGGACCGGATCGACGCGCTGGCCGGGCTCGGTGGCACCGTCGAGTACCACCAGGTCGACTGCACCGACCTGCGTGCGGTGCGGGAGTTCGTCGCCGCGACCGAGCCGGTGCGGGGCGTGCTGCACTGCGCGGGCGTGCTGCGGGACTCGTTCCTGCTGCGCAAGGACCCTGCGACGGTCGCCGAGGTCGTGGCGCCGAAGCTGACCGGTGCGCTGGTGCTCGACGAGGCGACCGCGCAGTGGCAGCTGGACCACTTCGTCGTGTTCTCGTCGGTGTCCGGGGTGCTGGGCAGCCCTGGGCAGGCTGACTACGCCTTCGCCAACGCGGCGGCGGACGAGTTCGCTCGGCAGCGCACGCGCTCCGGCCGCACGTTGTCGATCGCGTGGCCGTACTGGGCCGATGGCGGGATGGGTGGCGAGGTCGAGGACGTGCTGGGCACGTTCGGGATGACGCCCCTGTCCACTGTGGATGGAATTGCGGTGCTGGAGAAGTTGCTCGCCTCGGACGGGCCGGTCGATCCGGTGGTGTTGTGCGGGGATCGGGACCGGATGGCCGAAGCGTTTCCGGTGTTCGCGGAGCCCGTTGCCGAACAGCCGCGGCCGGTGGACCAGGAGCGGTCGGTGGGCGGTGGGCGCGCGGGACTGGAGTCCAGGCTCGCAGCCGTCGTGGCCGAGGCGACCAAGTTCCCCGTCGCCGAGGTGCGGGCGGATCGGTACTTCGACGACCTGGGCATCGACTCGTTGCTGGTGGTCAGGATCGTCGAGCTGCTGGAGGCCGATTTCGGGCCGCTGAGCAAGACGCTGCTGTTCGAGTGCCAGACGGTGGCCGAGCTCACGGACTACTTCCTCGCCGAACACCCGGACCGATGTGCGGAGCTGACAGGTCTGACAGCCGAGGCACCCGTGGTTCAGGAAGTGGTCGTCGAGAAGGTCCAGCCGGCCGGTGAGATCGACCCTCGGGCCATCGCGATCATCGGTGTCGCGGGCCGGTACCCCGAGGGCGAGGAGCCTGACGAGTTCTGGCAGATGCTGCTGGACGGCAAGGACTGCGTCACGGAGGTCCCGCGCGACCGGTGGGACGCCGAGGCGATGTACGACCCCGACCGCACGCGCGTGGACCGCACGTTCACCAAGTGGGGCTCGTTCCTCGACGGCGTGCAGGACTTCGACGCGCCGCTGTTCAACATCTCGCCGCGCGAGGCCAGCACGATCGACCCGCAGGCCCGGCTGTTCCTGGAGAGCTGCTGGTCCGTGATGGAGGACGCGGGCTATCGCCCCGATGAGGTCGTGACGTCGGCGGATCCCTTGTACAAGAGGGATGTCGGCGTGTTCGTCGGCGCGATGTACGGCGAGTACCAGCTGCACGAGGCCGAGGAACGCCTGCGCGGCAACCCGATCCTCGCCAACAGCGCGTACTGGTCGATCGCGAACCGGGTGTCGTACTTCTTCAACTTCCAGGGGCCGAGTGTCGCCGTCGACACCGCCTGCTCCTCCGCGCTGACCGCGATCCACCTGGCCTGCGAGTCGTTGCGGGCGGGCAGCTGCAAGGTCGCGATCGCCGGTGGTGTGAACGTGCTCATCCACCCCAACAAGTACTTCATGCTCGGCCAGGGCCGGTTCGCGGCCAGTGACGGACGGTGCCGCAGCTTCGGCGCGGGCGGCGACGGGTACGTGCCCGGCGAGGGCGTCGGGTCCGTGCTGCTCAAGCCGCTCGCGCAGGCGATCGCCGACGGTGACCACATCCACGGCGTCATCCGCGGCACGTCGGCCAACCACGGTGGCCGCACGAACGGCTACACCGTGCCGAACCCGCGCGCGCAGGCCGACCTGATCACCAAGGCGTTGCGGGACGGCGGGCTCGACGCGTCGGCCATCGACTACATCGAGGCACACGGCACCGGAACATCGCTCGGCGACCCGATCGAGATGCGCGGGCTCACCACGGCGTTCGCCCGCGACGGCGTCAAGGACGGAAAGGTGCCGGTCGGTTCGGTGAAGTCGAACCTCGGGCACCTGGAGTCCGCGGCAGGGGCGGTAGCGCTGCACAAGGTGTTGCTGCAGCTCAAGCACCGCACGCTCGTGCCGTCGATCCACGCGACGCCGCCGAACCCCGAGATCGACTTCGGGCCTTTCGCGGTGCAGCAAGCGGTTGCGCCGTGGGTGCCCCAGGACGGCCAGCCGTTGCGGGCGGGCATCAGCTCGTTCGGTGCGGGCGGGGCCAACGCGCACATCGTCGTGGAAGAGGCTCCCGAACGCCCGAAGCGCACCGGTCACAGCCCGGTGACCGTGTTCCTGTCCGCGCGGACCGACACCGCACTGGCCGCGTACGCGAAGGCGTTGCGGGACCACGTGGTGAGCACGTCACCGGATCTCGCGGACATCGCGTACACCTTCGCAGTCGGCCGGGTGGATCTGCCGCAACGGTGCGCGATTCCGGCTCGGGATCTCGCGGAACTCGTTGCTGGACTGGAGAGGGTGGCCAACGGCCAGCTGCCTGAGGCGTGGGTTCCGGAAGGACCGGTCGACCGGGTGGCTCTCTGCGGGGCACCGGACGGCAGGCGGATCCCGTTGCCGCACTATCCGTTCGAGCGCGTGCGGTGCTGGTACGACCTGCAGATCCGGCACCTCGAAGAGGACCTGGACCCGGTCGAGCGCGGCGACCTGCGCGACTTCGGCCTGCCCGTCGAGGCCGAGGAACCTGTCGTGCCGGTCGCGCGGGCGCCGTTCGAGCAGGCCGTACTGGCCGCCTCGGGGATGTTGGTGTGCCCCAGCTTGTCCTTCGAACCTCTCGCGGCGCTGCCGTACGCCCGCGATCTGTACATCAACCGTCCTGAGGGGGAGTTCATGCCGAGGAGCAGCAAGATCACGCTCCGGGTGCTCGAGAAGCCCGTGCGACCGGCGGCGCCGATCACCGCGGTGAGCACGGGGCCGGTCGACGCCGCGCTGACCGAAATGTTGTCGTCCGTGCTGTACCTGGGGCCGGGTGAGCTGAACCCGCAGCGGTCGTTCCAGGACCTCGGGGTGGACTCGATCCTCGGTGTCGAGTTCGTCGGTGCCGTCAACGCCCGCTTCGGCCTGGGGGTCAAGGCGACGGCGTTGTACGACCACCCGACGCCGGCCTCGTTCGCCGGATACGTGTCGAGCCTCGCCGGTGGATCGCCGGCACCGGCGCCTGCTCCTGTGGCGGTTGTTTCCGACCGCACCGGCGAGATCACGACGACCCTGCGCGCCCAGCTCGCCGAGGTGCTCTACAGCACCGAGGACGAGGTCGACGTGGCGCGGACGTTCAACGAACTGGGCGTGGACTCGATCCTCGGAGTCGAGCTGATCGCGTTCGTCAACCGCACCTACGGCCTCGACGTCAAGGCAGGCGCGCTCTACGACCACCCGACCGTCACGACGTTCGCCGCCCACGTCGCCGGCCTGCTCGGTGGGACACCGGCCGCCGCACCGTCCGATGTGGACTCGGTGCTGGCCGCCGTGCGGGACAACAAGCTGTCCGTCGACCAGGCGCTCGCCCTGCTGAAGGAGACCCGATGACCGAGCAGGAGATCTTCGCCGTCCTCCGCCGCCACCTGCTGGACGTGCTGCCGGACCTCGACGAGGGCCGCATCCGGCTCGACCGCAGCATGAAGGACCTGGGCGCCAACTCCATCGACCGCATGGACGTGGTCATCGGCGTGCAGGACGAGCTCGGCGTGACCGTCCCCGCCGCCGCGATGAAGGACGTGCACGACCTGCGCTCGCTGGTCGTCGCATTACAGGCCCACTCATGACCGTCGTGATCACCTCGGCAGCGGTGCTGTGCCCGATCGCGGAGGACCTGGACGGCTTCCGGACCGCGCTGTTCGAAGGGCGCAGCGCGGTCGAGGACGCGGACGGCGCGCGGCTGGCGTTCGACCTCGGTGACTGGGCGTCGCGCCACCTCGACGAGGTCACGGCGCGGCGGCTGAAGCAGGTCGCTCACCGGGCCGCTCTCCCGGCGCAGACCGCCGCGTGCGTTGCGCTGAAAGCCGCGCGGGGGCTGGGAGAACGGGCCGGGCTGATCGTCGCGGGCGGGCAGCCGCTCGGGCATCAGGCGGACACCGTGCTGCGGCACCGCGACAAACCAGGTGCGTTGCGAGCGTCCTACGCGTTGACCCACCTCGACGTGGACGTGGTCGGGGTGGTCAGCGAGCTGACCGGGATCCGGGGTGAGGGCTGGGCACTCGGCGGCGGGTCGGCCAGCGGCACCCTGGCGGTCGTCCAGGCCGCGCGGATGATCACCGCGGGCTGGCTCGACCAGGTGCTCGTCGTGGCGCCGGTGGCGGAGTTGTCGGCGGCCGAGTTCGAGGCGTTCCGTCGCACCGGCGCGATGGTGAGCCCCGGTCAGACGTGCCGTCCGTTCGACGTGGAGCGGTCGGGGTTCGTTTACGGGCAGGCGGCGGCCGCGGTGCTGCTGGAACGGGAGAGCGTCGCGCGGACGCCGCTGGCCGAGATCGCGGGTCACGGCCACTGCCTGGACGCGCGGCGTGGCACCGAGCCGGACAGCGAGGGCCAGGTCAGGGCGATGCGCGCCGCGCTCGGATCGCTCGACCCGGCAGAGGTCGACTACGTGAACGCGCACGGCACCGGCTCGGTGCTGGGCGACGAGACCGAAGCTCGGTCCATCAGCAGGGTGTTCGGCTCCGGCGACGAGCCCGGCACGCGGCCGGCGAGCGGCACATCCGACTCCAGACCCCTGGTCAACTCGACGAAACCGCTGGTGGGTCACTGCCTTTCGGCCGCGGGGCTCGTCGAGCTGGTGGCCACCGTCGTCCAGCTCGGCGCGAACACCGTCCACCCCAACGTCACCCTCGGCACGCCGATCGACGGCATCCGCCTCGCCGGTCGCACCGCCGAGCCGCACCCCATCCGCACCGCCCTGTCCAACAGCTTCGCCTTCGGGGGAATCAACGCTTCGGTCCTCGTCCGGGCCGCCTGAGATCGGGAGCACGCACCATGAAGCAGGTCGGCATCGAGGCCATCAACGCCTACTGCGGCGAGACGTTCGTCGACGTCCCCACGCTGTTCCACGCGCGGGGCCTGGACGCCAGCCGCCTCGACAACCTGATGATGAACCGCAAGAGCGTGGCGCTGCACTGCGAAGACGCGGTCTCGTTCGCGGTCAACGCGGCCAAACCCATCGTGGACGCGCTGACCGACGAGGAACGCGACTCGATCGAGCTGCTGATCGTCGGCACCGAGTCCGGTGTGGACTTCGGCAAGTCACTCGCCACCTACGTGCACGACCACCTCGGGTTGAGCCGCGCCTGCCGGCTCTTCGAGACCAAGCAGGCCTGCTACAGCGGCACGGCGGCGATGCAGATGGCGGCCTCGGTCGTGGCGGCGAGCCCGCGCGAGGGAACCAAGGCGCTGGTGATCTCCAGCGACGTGGCACGCCCGGTGCCGCACACGTACGTCGAACCGAGCCAGGGCGCCGGCGCGATGGCGATGCTGATCAGCGACAAGCCCGTCGTGGCCGAGTTCGACTGGGGTGCCAACGGGTTCCACAGCTACGAGGTGATGGACACCTGCCGTCCGACGCCCGAGGCCGAGGCCGGTGACGTCGACCTGTCCCTGCTGACCTACATCGACTGCCTGCGCGGCTCGTTCACCGACTACGCGAGCAAGGTCGAGGGCGCGGACATCGTCGACTCGTTCGACCTGCTGGCGATGCACACCCCGTTCCCGGGCATGGTGAAGGGCGCGCACCGCACTGTGCTGCGCCGGTTGAAGAAGATGTCGCCTGCGGACCTGGAAGCCGACTTCGACCGCCGGCTCGGAGCGGCGATCATGTTCCCGCGCGAGGTCGGCAACATCTACGCGGGCACGGTGTTCCTCGCGCTGGCCAGCACCATCGCCAACGCCCGGATCGACCACGAGCTGCGCGTTGGTGTGTTCTCGTACGGTTCCGGTGCGGCGTCTGAGTTCTACAGCGTGGTCGTGTCGCCTCGGTCGCAGCAGGCCGTGCGGGCCATGGACATCGGCGGCGCGCTGGCCGACCGCTACCAGCTGGCGATGGAGGAGTACGACGAGCTGCTCGTCGCCACCGCAGAGCTGAAGTTCGGCACGCCCGACTTCGCGTTCGACCTCGACCGGCTCCCGCAGATCGTCAAGGCGCAGCTGGCGAACCGGTCGCGGCTGGTGCTGTCCGAGGTCAGCGGCCACCACCGCGAGTACGTGTGGCTGGGTGGTGAGTCGCGATGACGATCGTGCAGCGCGGCGCGGGGCACGTCCGGGTGATCCTGGACCGGCCCGTTCGCCGCAACACCATCGACGACGCTCTGCTTTCGGATTTGTCCGACGCGCTGACGGCCGCGGAAGCATCTCCTGACTGCCGGGTGTTCGTGATTTCCGCGCTGGGTGAGGACTTCTGCGCGGGCATGGACCTATCGGCTTCGCATGAGGACTACGCCGGGTCCGGTGAGCTGCCGTACTGGACCTTGTTGCGGAGGCTGGCCACGTCCGAGCTGGTGACGGTGTCCCTTGTGGACGGTGCGGCCACCGCCGGCGGTGTCGGGCTCGCCGCGGCCTGTGATGTCGTGCTGGCCGGGGAACGGGCGACGTTCCGGTTGACCGAGGCGTTGTTCGGGCTGGTTCCGGCGATGGCGCTGCCGTTCGTGGCTCGGCGGACGGGGGAGCAGCACGCGTTCACCTCGACGTTGCTGGCGACCGAGCTCGACGCCGCGGAGGCGGTCCGGGCCGGCCTCGCCGACCGGGCCGCGGACAGTGCCGAGCAGTTGCTGCGGCCGTTGCTGGTGAGCCTGCGACGGGTCGATCGGGGCACGGTTCAGGCTCTGAAGTCGTATCGCGGGGCTGTTTTCGGCTTGCCAGAGGATCTCGGTGCGGTGGCGGCGGGAGCGTTCCTCTCGCGGCTGGCGGCTCCCGGGGTTCGCGAGCGGATGTCGGGGCTCAAGAACGCGCTGGTGGCGTCATGAGCGTCGTGTCGCTTCGGTGGGAAGGGCCGGTCGCCGTCGTCACGATGGCGGACGAGGATCGCCGCAACACGTTCGGCCCGGAGCTCTCCGAGGGTCTCGTGTCCACAGTGGATCAGGCGGTGGCCGACCCGAGCACTCGTGTGCTGCTCGTGGAGGGGATGCCGTCGCTGTTCTGCGCGGGCGGGTCGCAGAACGAGTTGCTGAACTTCGCGCGGGGCAGGGGAACCTTCGACACCGACGACTTCTTCCGGGTGTTCGCGCGGTGCCCGTTGCCGGTGGTGGCGGCGGTGCAGGGGCACGCGATCGGCGGCGGGCTGGTGCTCGCGCTGTACGCGGACATGCTGGTGCTGTCGGAGCGGTCGGTCTACGCGGCGAACTTCATGCGCTACGGCTTCACGCCCGGCATGGGCGCGACGCATCTGCTGCCGGCGAAGTTCGGGGCCGTTCTCGGCACCGAAATGCTGTACAGCGGCCGGAACTACCGCGGCGCCGAGCTGCGTGACCGCGGTGTGCCCGCACGGGTCGTGAAGCACACCGACGTTCCTGCCGTGGCACATGAGCTTGCCGCGGCAGTGGCGCAGGCGCCGCGGGCATCGCTGGAGCTGCTGAAGAAGGAACTGGCCGCGCCGCTGATCGAGCGCACGGATCCGGTGATCGCCAGTGAGGTCGAGATGCACCGCGTCTCGTTCCACCTGCCCGAGGTCACCGAGCGGATCACCGCTGCCTACGGGGGTGCCCGATGACGCGAGGGAACATGGACGCACGAGAGATCTTGACGAGGGTCGGCTCCGGCGAGCTCGACCTGGCGGCGGCGTCGGCACAGTTGCGGGAGCTCGAACCCGAACCTGCCGCTGTGCCCGAACCCGAACCGGCTGCTGCGCCCGAACCTGCTGTGCCTGAACCTGCTGGGCGCGAGCCGATCGCGGTGATCGGTCTGTCGGCGCGTTTTCCGGGCGCGGAGAACGCCGACGAGTTCTGGAACCTGTTGCTGGACGGCACCGATCTGGTCACCGAGGTGCCCGCGGATCGGTGGAGCGGTTTCTACGACGCCGATCCCGCCGCGGTGGGATCCTCGGTCTCGAAGTGGGGCGCGTTCATCTCGGACGCGACCGCCTTCGACGCCGACTTCTTCCGCATGACGCCCCGCGAGGCCGAGCTGACCGACCCGCAGGCCCGCCTGTTCCTGCAGGAGTCGTGGCGCGCGTTGGAGAACGCGGGGCTGCTGCCGTCGTCGCTGGCCGGCGCGCGGTGCGGTGTGTACGCGGGCGTGATGCTCAACGACTACCTGAACCGGATCGAGCGCTCGAGCCCGCACTCCCGGCTGCCGCAGGTGATGCAGGGCAACTCGAACTCGATGCTCGCCGCGCGGCTGGCCTACGAGCTCGACCTGCGCGGGCCGACCGCGACCCTGGACACCGCCTGCTCCTCGTCGCTGGTCGCGCTGCACCTGGCCTGCCAGTCGCTGTGGCTGGGCGAGGCCGACCTGATGATCGCGGGCGGCGTCACCCTCTACCTGACCGAGCTGCCGTACGTGTTCATGAGCGGTGCGGGGATGCTGTCGTCCACCGGTCGTGAACGGGCCTTCGACTCTGGCGCTGACGGCATTGTGCCTGGCGAGGGCTGTGCTGTTGTTGTGCTGAAGCCGTTGTCGCGTGCTCTGGCCGACGGAGATCCCGTGCATGCGGTGATCCGTGCCTCGGGCATCAACTCCGACGGGCGCACCAACGGGATCACTGCGCCCAGCGGACGTTCGCAGGCCGCGTTGCTCCGGGACACCTACCAGCGGTTCGGGGTTTCTCCCGACGGGATCGACTACGTGGAGTGCCACGGCACCGGGACGCCGCTCGGCGACCCCATCGAGGTCGGGGCGTTGAACGAGGTGTTCGGACCGGCCGGGCTGCCCGCCGGGAGTGTGCCGATCGGGTCGGTGAAGACCAACGTCGGCCACACGTCGGCCGCCGCGGGGCTGGCCGGACTGGTCAAGGCGATCGGGGTGGTGAACACCGGGGAGGTGCCGCCGACGCTGCACCAGTCCTCGCCCAACCCCGCGGTGCCGCTTGCCGAGGGGCCGTTCACGGTGACGTCGCGGCGGGTCGCTCTGGCGCCGGTTTCGCGGCCTCGTCGTGCTGCGGTGAGTGCTTTCGGGTTCAGCGGGACGAATGCGCACGTCGTGGTCGAGCAGGCTCCCGTTCAGGCTCCCTCTGCTGTGGACGGACCTGTGGTGATCACGTTGTCGGCTCAGCGTCCCGAGGGGCTCGTCGCAGGTCGTCGGGCGTTGCGACGATGGCTCGTTGGGCCTGGAGCCACGGCTTCGGTGGGGGACATCGCGCACACGCTTGCGGTGGCTCGGACTCATCATGCTTGTCGTGAGGCGTTCGTGGTTCGGGATCGGGCCGCGTTGCTGGTGGCGCTGGCCGGGGAGCCTGTGCTGTCGGGGCCGCCGATGGTGGTGGCGCTGGCCGAGGCCTATCTGCGTGGCGAAGACCTGGACTGGGCCGAGGTTTATCCGGCTGGGTCGTTCCGGCGGCTGGCGTTGCCCGGGTATCCGTTCGCGAAGGACCGCTACGACGTGGTGGAACCGGTTGTGCCTGAGGTTGCCGGACTCGATTCCGTGGACCTGTGGCGGCCGGTGCGTTCCAGCGTTGCCGTTGATGGTGGCGGGGTTGTGGTGCGGTTCGACTCGCGGTCGTACTCCGCGATCGCTGAGGGCTTTCTGGAGGTGCGGTCCGCGTTGGCCGCCGGTTCCGCTGTGGTGGTGGAGGCCGGAGATCCGGCGCTCGCCGCTGCCGTGGAGTCGTTCGTGCGGTCGGTGCGTCAGGAGAATCCGCGCGCCTCGATCTTGACTTCCGGTGTCACCACCGCTGCGCCGCTGGCGTTGTCGGCGGACGGATCGGCGTTCCGGCGCGGTGGCGTCTACCTGATCACCGGGGGCATGGGCGGCATCGGACTCGCGCTCGCCCAGCGGCTGGTGGAGCGGTATGACGCCGAGGTCGTGCTGTGCGGACGTTCTTCGCACGAGTCGCCGGGTGCCGGAATCCGTTATGTGCAAATCGATGTGTCCTCGCGTGACGCGGTGGACACGTTGGTGCGCGGGATCTTGGAGACGGAAGGCGCGCTGCACGGCGTGCTGCACGCCGCGGGGGTGGTGCGGGACGCGTTCCTGAACCGCAAGCAGCCGAAGGACCTGGCCGCCGTGCTGGCACCGAAGGTCGACGGGGTGCTGGCGCTGGACGCTGCCACCGCTGAGCTGCCGTTGGACTTGTTCGTGCTGTTCTCCTCGGTTGCGGCCTTGACCGGCAACCTCGGGCAGACCGACTACGCGTTCGGCAACGGGTTCATGGACGGGTTCGCCATTGAGCGCTCGGCGAGTGGGCGCTCGGGCCGGACTCTGTCGGTGGAGTGGCCGTTGTGGGACGGCGGCGGGATGTCCGTGCCGGAGCCGGTCCGGGTGGTCGTCGAGCAGCAGGTCGGGATGGTGCCGCTGCCGGTGTCGCTCGGGCTGGACGTGCTGGAGCGGTTGCTGGCCGCGCCGGAGTCCGAGACCGGGCCGGTCGTGTCGGTGTTCCACGGCGACAAGGCCAAGTGGCGTGCGCATCTGAAGGAACACGGCCTGATCGGGGAACGCCCGGCCGCGGTCGAGCCTGCGGTGGCACGTGCTCCCGAGGTCGCCACACGTGCTTCTGAGGTCGCCTCACGTGCTCCCGAGGTCACCTCACGTGCTCCCGAGGTCGCGTCGCGGGTGCTCGGGGCTTTCGCTGCCGCGCTCGGCAAGCCGGTGACCGAGTTCGCGCTCAGCACCACCATCGAGTCGCTCGGCCTGGACTCGCTGATGATCCGCACGCTGGTGGCGCAGCTCAGCCGGGACGTGGCACCGCTCGGCCCCGAGGTGATCTACGGGGTCCGCGACCTCGGTGAACTGGTCGATCACCTGTCGGCACCGCACCAGCCACGGGCGGACGCGGTGGCTCGTCCGAGGGAAGATCGGGACGGGTTCGCGATAGTCGGACTGGCGGGCCGCTATCCCGGCGCGCCCGATCTCGACACGTTCTGGCGCAACCTCGTCAGCGGCGTCGACACCGTCAGCGACCTGCCGTCTGACCGGTTCAGCACGTCCGACGCGCGGGGGCACTTCCTCAGCGGCGTCGACCGGTTCGACCCGGAGTTCTTCGGGCTGTCGGCCCACGACGCCGCGCTGATCGACCCGCAGGAACGGTTGTTCCTGGAGGTGGCCTGGGAGGCGCTGGAGGACGCGGGGTACGCGGGCGACCGGTTGACCGACCGGAGTGTCGGGGTGTTCGTCGGCGTCACGTCCAGCGACTACCAGATGCTGGGCGCCGAGGAGTGGGCGCGCGGCGGGCGCACGATGCCGACGGGGCACTACTGGAGTCTCGCGAACCGGGTGTCGTACCTGTTCGACCTGCAGGGACCGTCGCAGCCGGTCGACACCGCCTGTTCGTCGTCGCTCGTGGCTCTGCATCAGGCGTGCGAGAGCATCCGGCGCGGTGAGTGCACGGCGGCGCTGGTCGGTGGCGTGAACCTGTACCTGCACCCGTCGCGGTTCCGGATGTTGCGGCAGTCCGGGTTTCTCGCGGAGGACGGCCGGTGCCGCAGCTTCGGTGCGGGCGGTGCCGGGTTCGGGCCCGGTGAGGGCGCGGGCGCGGTGCTGGTGAAGCCGCTGGCCGACGCCATCGCGGCCGGCGACGTCATCCACGGCGTGGTGCTGGGCAGCGCGGTTGCGCACGGTGGCCGCACAAACGGTTACACGGCACCGTCTCCGGCTGCTCAGGCTCGGGTGTTGAGGCAGGCGCTGACCAACGCGGACATCGACCCGGCCACGATCACCGTGCTGGAAGCCCACGGCACGGGCACCGAGCTGGGCGACCCGGTGGAGCTGGCCGGTCTGACGCAGACCTACGGCAGCGGGCCGCAGTGCTCGCTCGGTTCGGTGAAGTCGGCGATCGGTCACGGCGAGTCGGCCGCGGGTATCGCGGCGCTGACCAAGGTGCTGCTGGAGCTGCGGCATCGCACGCTGGCGCCGACCCTGCACGCGGAGCCGGTCAACCCGAACCTCGACCTAGCGGCGACCCGCTTCGCGCTCCAGCACCTGGCCGAGCCGTGGAAGTCCGACGGGGCACCGCGAAGGGCGGGCATCAGCTCGTTCGGCGCGGGTGGGGTCAACGCTCACGTCATCGTCGAGGAATTCGTGCGGCCCGAGGTCGTGGCGGCGCAGTCACGGCAGCTGTTCGTGCTGTCCGGTCCTACGCTCGAGCACGCACGGGCGACCGCACGCCGGCTCGCCGAGTGGGTGCGCTACAACGAAGAGGTCGACCTGGCTGCGGTCGCGGCGACGCTGCGGACCGGCCGGGCGGCGTTGCCCTTCCGGATCGCGGTCGTGGCGAGCACCGGCGAGGAGCTCGCCGAGCGACTGGGCGCCGCCGAGGTCAGCGAGGTCCGGGGCGACCACGCGCTGGCCGGCACGCCGGAGACGCGCGAGTTCCTGGAACGCCTGTGGCACAACGGGAGGCTCGACCAGCTCGGACGGTTGTGGCTGGACGGCCTGGCGATCGAGTGGGAGCGCGCGCAACGGGTCGTGCCGGTGCCGCCGTCCGCGTTGCTGAGCAGGCCGTTGTGGTTCACGGGCCGCGAAGAGGTCGTGCCGGAGGTCGTTCCCGTTGTGGTGCAACGGGTCGAGAACTCCGTGCTGGAACGGCTCGTGGCACTGGCCGAGCCCAAGGCCGTCGGCGGCGGGGTGTTCGACCGCGAACGCGCGTTGCCCGAGCTGGGCGTTGACTCGATCAACTTGATGAACCTGCGCTTCGAGATCGAGGAGCAGTTCGGGATGTCGATTCCGTTGGCGGAACTGGCTGAGCGGTCCCTCGTGGAGCTCGCTGACCGCATCACGGCGCACCGGGGGTAGTGGCGATGACACACGAGTTTCCGCTTACGGAGATCCAGGAGGCGTTCTACGTGGGACGCCGGCTCGGCACCGGCGTCGGGACGCAGGTACAGCTGGAGTTCGAGGTCGAGGACCTGGACGTGGCTCGGCTGCAGGACGCGTGGAACCAGGTGGTGCGCGACACGGAGATGCTGCGGGTCACCGTGACCCAGGACGCGCGGCAAACCGTTGCCGCGCAGGTGCCGGAGTACCGGATCGAGGTCACCGAGGCCTCGGGCGAGGAGCTGGAGAAGCTCCGCCACGAGACGTCCGGAGCCGGGTTCGACCCGAGCACCTGGCCGTTGTTCGCGATCAGGGTCGCGCTGCTCGGCGATGGGCGTGCGCGGGTGTTCTTCGCCGTGGACGAGCTGATCGCGGACGGGCCGAGCGTGTCGTTGCTGCTCAAGCAGTGGCACGCGATCTACACCGGGGAGACGTCGACGCCGCCCGGCATCACGTTCCAGGACTACGTCAAGGCGACGGCGGTGCCGCAGGAACGGCTGGCGAAGGCGTTGCAGTACTGGCGGGACAAGCTGTCTCACGTGCAGCTCGACCTGCCCGCGCCGTTCACCCGCAACCCGGACGGTGACGACCGGGCGCGCAGGAGGCTTTCGGCCACGCTCGACGAGAGCGAGTGGAAGGCCGTTCAGCAGGTCGCGAGGGAGGCCAAGGCGACTCCGTCGGCGTTGCTGCTCGCGCTCTACACGGCCGCGTTGGGTGGCCCGAGGCCCGTTGTCCTCACCACCTACAACCGCACGCCGGTACACCCCGACGTGGCGCGGCTGGTCGGGCCGTTCATCTCCACGGCGATCTTCCTCGCACCTGAGGAAGGCGGGACGCTGCGCGAGCGCGTTCAGGCCGTGCAGCGCCAGCTGTGGAGCGACCTGGAGAATTCCGCGGTCAGCGGAGTACGGGCACAGCGCGAATGGTTGCGGCAGGACTGCGGTCGCGCCGGGCGCGCGGTGCCGGTGGTGTTCACCAGCCTGCTCGGCAGCCTGACCCAGCAGGACGGATGGGCGGCGAAGGTCGACGACAGCTCGACCATCACGCACACGCCCGGAGTCCACATCGAACAGTGCGTCCAGCCCGGCAAGGACGGCGGACTGGTGCTGTCGTGGGACATCGCGACCGGAGTGGTGGACGAGGCGGCGACCGAGAGGGCGTTCGGCCAGTTGGTCGACGAGCTGCGGAAGATCGCGCGCGGGGACGAGGACATCACTGGGCTGCCGCTCACCGAGGTGCAGTCCGCTTACGTCGCCGGACGCGCGGGCGGGCTGGCCGGAACCGCGGAAACCAGGGTGTACCAGGAGTTCCGGCTTCGCGGACACGACGTCGACAGGCTCGAGCAGGCGTGGCGAAAGCTCACGGACCACCACCCGGCGTTGCGCGGTACGGTGCTGCCGGACGGGACGCTGACGATCCGCGGCCGGGTGCCGAACTACGAGATCGCGCGGCACGACCTGACCGGATGCGGCGTCGGCGAGACCGATCGCAGGCTCGCGGAAGTCGCGCAACGCATGCGGGACAAGCCGTTCGGGCTGGGTGGTTTCCCGATGTACGCGCTGGAGGCGAGCCTGCTGCCCGGCGGCGACATCGTGCTGCACGCCGCGCTGGACGCGTTGCTGGCCGACGCGCAGAGCTTCGCGTTGCTGTTCGGGCAGCTGTTCGCGTTGTCCGAGGGGCGCGACCTGCTCGGCACCAAGGCCGGCGGACTGGCCGAGCACCTGCGCGGTGTCGCGCAACGGGCGAGCAGCCCCGAGGGCGAGGCGGCTTCAGCCAGGTGGAGCGAGAAGTTCGCCGACCTGCCGTCGGGGCCGCCGATCGCCGACAGCGGCGAGCGCACGCACCGCCGGTTCGACATGGACTGGACGGCCCTGCAGAAGCGTGCGGAAACCGTTGGCGTGCCCGCGGACATGCTGATGCTCACCGCCTACACCGACGCGTTGCGCGAGGAGTTCAAGGAGCCGTTCACGACCGTTGTCGTGTCGTGGGACCGGCCGGAGGGCACGAAGGAGATCATCGGCGACTTCACCGGGCTGGCCTGGCTGGTGGTCGACGACACGCTGCCGGTGAACTTCGACGACCGCGCCAGGGAGATCTGGACGCGCGTCCGGGCCGACCTCGAGTGCGTGCGGTCCGGGCTCGGTCAGCTGCGGCAGCGGGTGTTCCGGTCCAAGGGCGCGCTGCGGTTGCCGCTGGTGTTCACGCGGGTACCGGACGTGCCGGCCGAGTTGCACAGCGACGCCGTGGAGATGCGGGTCAGCCAGTCGCAGACCGCGCAGGTCGGGCTCGACAACGTACCGCTGCTGGTCGGCGACACCGTTGTGTGCCAGTGGGATGCTGCGGGCGACGCATTGCCCGCGACCAGGCTGAACGAGCTCTTCGCGTCCTACGAGAACAGGCTGCGGTCACTCGTCGACGCTCCGAAGTGGACGATCGTCGAGCACCTGGAGGAGAGCCTCAAGCGCAACGCCGACCTGCCGGCGGTCCGATGGGACGGCGAGGTGATCAGCTACGGCGAGCTCGACCGGCGCAGCGCGCGGCTGGCGCGGCACCTGATCAGGCACGGCTGCCAGGTCGGTGATCACGTTGCCGTGCACATGGACCGGTCCGCCGACCTGGTCGTGGCGCTGGTGGCCGTGGTGCGCGCGGGTGGCGTGTACGTGCCGGTCGACCCGGTGAACCCGCCCGACCGCGTCCGGTATCTGGTCGAGGACTCCGGCGCGCGGTTGATGATCGCGGACGGCGCGCGGGCAGGGGTCGCGGCGGGAGCGCACGTGATCTGCCCCGACCGGGACGCGGCGCTGCTGGCCGAGGAACCGGACACCGCACCCGAAGTCGTCGTGACCGCGGACGACCCGATCTACATGATCTACACGTCCGGCTCGACCGGGCTGCCGAAGGGGTGCCCGAACACGCATCGCGGCGTGACGAACCGGTTGGTGTGGATGCAGGAGACGTTCCCGCTGACCACGCGAGACCGTGTGCTGCAGAAGACGCCGTACGGGTTCGACGTGTCGGCGTGGGAGTTCTTCTGGCCACTCATCACCGGCGCCTCGACCGTCGTCGCACGGCCGGGCGGGCACGTCGACACGAGCTACCTCGCCGGGCTGATCAGGGCCGAAGCGGTGACGGTGACGCATTTCGTGCCGTCGGTGCTCGGCATGTTCCTGCGCGAGCCGTCAGTCAGCCGGTGCACCTCGCTGCGGTACGTGTTCGCGAGCGGCGAGGCGTTGCCGGTCGGCACGATGAAGTCGTTCTTCGACGTGCTCGGCGGCAGCGAGCTGCACAACCTCTACGGACCGACCGAGGCGGCCATCGACGTCACGCACTGGCCGTGCCGCAAGGACTGGGACGAACCGACCGTCCCCATTGGACACGCGATCGACAACATCGGCATCCACGTCGTCGACGCGGAGCTGAACGAGGTCGCCGCCGGCACGCAGGGTGAGATCTGCATCAGCGGGTACGGCGTCGCGCTGGGATACCACAACCGGCCGGAGCTGACCGCGGAACGGTTCGTGTCGACCTCGTTCGCGAAGAAGCTGTACCGGACCGGGGATCTCGGGGTGGTCGCCGAGGACGGCGAGATCCGGTACCTCGGACGCATCGACAACCAGTTCAAGCTGCGCGGACTGCGGATCGAACCGGAGGAGATCGAGGCGGCGCTGGTATCGCGCGTCGGGCTGGCCGACGCGCGGGTGCTGCCGGTGACGGGCGAGGACGACGAGCCGAACCTGGCTGCGGTGTGCGTCGCTTCCGGCGCGGTGCCGTCGGTCTCGGCGATCCGCCAGGCGCTCAAGGACGTGCTGCCCGCCTACATGGTGCCGAACCTCTACCGGTTCGTGGACGCGCTGCCGTTGACGCCCAACGGGAAACTGGACCGCAAGGTTGCCACCGCGTTGTTCCGCAGTGCGCCGCAAGGTGATCTGCTCGCCACGGTGACGTCCATCGTCATGGGTGCGTTGAACGTGCAGGCGATCGACCCGGACGCGGACCTCTTCGACCTCGGCGCGACCTCGTTCACGGTGATCAGGATCGCGCAGGAGATCGAACGGGTCACCGGTGTCGCGGTGCCGGTCGACGCGTTGATCGACACGCCGACCGTGCAAGGGCTCGTCGCGGTGCTCGGCGGCGTCGAGAAGTCTGTCGAGACACCGAAGTTCGACGCCGGAGTGATCGCGAAGGTCGCGGCGGAGCTGCTCGGCATCGAGGAGATCGGGCTCGACGTCGACCTGTTCGACCTGGGCGCCACGTCGTTCACGATGATCCGCCTGGCGCAGGCGCTCGGCGAACGGCACGGCGTCGAGGTGCCGGTGGACGTGCTGATCGACAGCCCGACCGCGCGCGGCATCGCGGCGGGGCTCGGCGCGAAGCCGGAGGACAAGCCCAAGGCGGCGGATATCCGCATCGCGTTCGACCCAGAGGCCAAGAAGGCCTTCAAGGAAGCCAAGATCTCCGAGCGGAAGATCGACGAGGACGTTCTGCGGCTGCCGCTGGGTGCTCAGCCGACGTCTTTGGAACTGTTCGAGGCTTCGGCCTTCCGGGACTTCAAGACCGAGCCGTTGCCCGCCAAGGAGTTGCTGGAACTGCTGGCGGTCACGGTGTCGGGCGAACTCGACGGGCGAACGAAGAGGAGCTACCCGTCCGCTGGCGGCTTCTACCCCGTGCAGGTCTACGTGTTCGTGCGCCAGGACCGGATCGAGGGGCTGGAGGGTGGCCTCTACTACGTTCACCCAGGCGAAAAGGCGTTGGTGCGCCTGGACCCGAAGCTCAACGTCACCGAGCTGACCCAGGTGCACCACAACCGCGCGCTGGTCGGCGGGGCCGCGTTCGGGATCTTCCTCGTGTCGACGCCGGGAGCGATCGCGCCCGCGTACGGCGAACGGCTCGCGGTCAAGTACAGCGGGCTGGAGGCCGGGCACATCTCGCAGCTGCTGATGACCGCCGCACCGTCGCACGGGCTCGGCATGTGCCCGGTCGGCGAGATGGACTTCGACGGCATCCGCGCGCACTTCCAGCTCGACGACGACCAGGAGCTGCTGGTCTCGTTGTGGGGCGGCGCGCTCGGCAGCCACGACACGCGGCGGCACAAGGCGCTGTCGTCCGGCGAGCCCGCTGCGGCGGTCAGCGACACCGAGCCGATCGCGGTCATCGGGTTCGCGGCCAAGCTGCCCGGCGCCGACTCGTTGGAGGAGCTCCAAGAGTTGCTCGCCGACGGCGGAACCGCCATCGGCCCGGTACCGGAGCAGCGCTGGAACCCGTTGCGCCTCAACGCGAAACGGGCCGGTGCCAAGGTCGGTGGCTACCTGGACGACGTCACCTCCTACGAGGGTGACGAGTTCGGCATCACCGAGGCCGAGGCGTCCGCGATCGACCCGCAGGAACGTCTGCTGCTGACCACGACCCGGTGGTGCCTGGAGGACGCGGGCGTCACGAAGTCGCGGCTGTCGGGGAGCGGGCCGGTGGGTGTCTTCGTCGGCGCGATGTGGGCTGATCACGCGCTGTTCGGCGTGACACGCCGGGCCGAGGGCGAGGCCGGCACCCACGCGACCCGCGGCAGCTTGGCGCACCGTATCTCGCACGCGTTCGACCTCACCGGGCCGAGCGTCGTGCTGGACAGCGGATGCGTCTCGGGTCTGGCCGCGATCGACGCCGCTGTGAAGGCGATCCGCGGCGGGCAGTGCACGAGTGCCGTCGCGGCCGCCAGCAACCTGGTGCTGCACCCCGATCACCTCGACGTGCTGTCGGAGCTGGGACTCGTCGCCGAGGAGACCGGCTCGTGCGCCTTCACCGACCGCGCCAGCGGCTGGATCGTCGGCGAGGGCGTGGGTGCGGTGCTGCTCAAGCCGTTGTCGCAAGCGCTTGCCGACGGTGACCCGGTGCACGCGGTGATCCGCGGCGGTGCGGTGCGGCACTCCGGCACGACGCGGCAGTTCGGCCTGCCGAGCCGCAAGCGCCAGGAGGAGACAGTGCGGGCCGCGCTGGACGACGCCGGCGTGTCGCCCGATGCCGTGGGGTACGTCGAAGCCGCTGCCAGTGGTGCCGCGCTGGCGGATGCGCTGGAGGTCGCCGGGCTCGGTCACGTGTTCACCGATCCCGTGGTGGTCGGGTCGGTGAAGCCTGCCGTCGGACACCTCGAGGCGTCGTCGGTGTTCGCCCAACTGGGCAAGGTGATCTGCCAGTTCCGCACGGGCCGGATCCACCCGACGCGGCTCACGTCCGCGCCCAACCCCAACGTCCTGACCGTGCCGTCCGTCTCGCTGGCTCGCGAGGCCTCGGAGTGGAAGCCGCGTCCGGACGCCGCCGGTGAGCTCAAGAAGCGCGCTGTGATCAACGGGTTCGCGGGCACCGGTTCGTACGGCTGCCTCGTGATCGAGGAGCCGCCTGCGTTCGTCGAGGCAACGGACGACGAGGAGCACGTGCTCACGTTGTCCGCCGACACCCCGGCGAACCTCGCGGCACTGGCCGAGTCACTCGCCGAGGTCGTCGACGGGCTTCCGCTCGCCTCGGTCGTGCGGACGTTGCGCGAGGGCAGGGTTTCGCGCGAGGAGCGGGCCGTTGTCGTTGCCACGCGGGCGAACGCGGTGGAGCGGTTGCGGTGGCTGTCCGCGGCGATCCGCGACGGTGACCGGGTGATCGGTGATGCTCCGCCGGAGGCGAGGGCCTGGCTGGAAGGCGCTGCCGAGTTCCCGGTCCAGGCTGGCGCTCGACGGGTGTCGTTGCCGCCGACGCCGTTGCGGTTGCGCGGCACGGCAGTCGCCGCTGCTGAGCCGGACGTGTCGGTCGCGCTCGACCGGCTGGTGCAGATCGTCCGCGCGGAGACCGGCATCGCCGAGACGTCGTTGCCGCCGGACGCCGACCTGCTCGCGCTGGGCGTGACGAGCAGGCAGCTGCAACGGATCGCCGCTCGGGTGACCGCCGCCGGTGGTGGACATCTGCCGCTGGAAACGCTGTTCGAGACCGACAACATCGCCGACCTGGCCGTCGCCGCTTTTGGAGGGAACCAGTGACCGCGCTGCCGTTGTCGGAGGAGCAGCTCGGACTGCTGTACGTGCAACGGACCGAGCCCGGCTCGGCCCGCTACCACGTGCCGATCGCGTTCGAGCTGACCGGCGAGCTGGACGTGCCCGCTTTGGAACGCACGCTCGCCGCGCTCGCCCGGCGCCACCCGGTGCTGACGGCGATTCCTGACGACCTCACGATGTCCGTCGATCCTTCCCGCGCGATTCCGTTGTCGTTGCGCGAAGTTCCGGGGCTCTCGCCGGACGGGGCCGTGGAGCTGTTGCGGGAGGAGTCCGTTGTGCCGCTCGAGATCGACTCGAACGGCATGTCGCGCGCGGTGCTGGTGAGCGCGGCGATGGACCGGCACTACCTGCTGCTGGTGGTGCACCACGTCGTGCTCGACGGTGAGGCGTCCGGGGTGCTCGTCGCGGACCTGTGGCGGCACTACTCGGCCGAACGCTCCGGCACGGCGCTGGACGAGCCGGCGGTGTCGCCTGAGGTCTACGTCGTTCCCGCTGCCGACCCCGAACCCTTGCGCGACTACTGGCGTGAGGTCGTCGAGGGTGGCTGCCTGGTCGAGCTGCCCCACGACGGGGAGCGGCCGGCGGGAACCGCGGACGTCTCGCTGGAGATCGACGCGGGACCGGTCAACGCGTTCGCGCGGCGCAACCGCGTCGGGGTGTTCGCGGTGCTGCTCGCCGCCTACCAGCGGACTCTGGCGCGGTATGCCCGGCAGGAACGGGTCGCGGTCGCGGTACCGGTCAGCACCCGGCGCGACCCCCGGCTGGACGGCGTTGTCGGGTGCTTCGTCAACACCGTGCCAGTGCGGTCGCCTTCGAGCGCCGATGTGCTGCCTGCGGACTACGTGCGTGCGTCGCAGGCCGAGCTGGCGCGGGCGATCGACCACGCCGCGCTGCCGTTTCCGCGCATCGCCGAGCTGGCGGGCTCCGGCGAGGTCTTCAACTGCGTGTTCACGTATCAGAGCTGGTACGACCGTGACGCGTTCGGTGATCGTGTGCCGGGCCTGCGGATCCGGTTGCTGGAGGAGATCCACCAGCCGGTGGTCGGTGACCTGACGCTGGAGATGTTCGCGGACGGGTCGCGGTTGCGGGGACGGCTCCGGTACGCCACGGACCGCCTGGCCCCCGAGACGGTCGAAGCGTTCGCGGCGCAACTGGTGTCCACTGTGGACGCGATGGTGGTCGCGGACGTGCCGGTCAGCGAACTGGCTGACGTGGCTGTGCGCCGGGACGACACCGCGCGTGAGTTCGGCGACGTTGACGTCGACCAGCTTCTTCGCGCTGCCGCCGAGGAGTTCGCGGATCGTGTCGCTTTGCGCGAGGGCGACCGCTCGTGGACCTATCGCGAACTTGACGAACACGTCGTAACGCTCGCGGCCGGACTGCGTGCACGTGGGGTCCAGCCGGGTGACACGGTCGGGCTGTGGTTGCCGCGCAGCGCGGACCAGGTGCTGGGTGTGCTGGCGGTGTTGCGGGCCGGCGCGGTGTTCGTGCCGCTCGACCCCGCGCACCCGGATCACCGGTTGGACGACATCGCTCGCAGGGCCCGGTTGACACTGGTGATCAGGGAGAAGTCCGGCCGAGCCACCCCTGGCGGCGTGACCGGGGTCGAGCTCGCCGACCTGACCGGAACCTCGGTGGAGGTGGTGTCACGGGTGGGCGAACCCGCCTACGTGCTGTTCACGTCCGGCTCCACCGGTGTTCCGAAGGGTGTCGTGGTCGGGCACCGGGCGTTCGTCAACCACCTGGCCTGGAGCCGCCGCTACTTCGGCATGACCCCGGACGACGTCATGGCGTTCTCCGGCACGCTCAGCTTCGACGTGACGCTTCACCAGCTGTTCGTACCGCTGGTGTGCGGGGCGCTGCTCGTCGTCGTCCCCGATGGCGAGCAGCGCGACCCCGACGTGATGGCCGAGACCCTGCGGCGCAACAACGTCACGTTGCTGCACGTCGTGCCCGCGTTGCTGCGGTTGCTCGTCGACAGCCCGGCGTTCGGCCGCCACCACGCACTGCGCGCGGTCGTGAGCGCGGGCGAGGCGCTGACCAACCACCTGCGCCGCGCGTGCCAGGAGGTGTCGCAAGCCAAGCTGTACAACGCTTATGGCCCCACCGAAGCCACGGTCTACGCCACGGTGTTCGACGCGAGCACGGCCTCGGGGCGGTGGACCGGTCAGGCGGACGTGCCGATCGGCGATCCGCTCGACAACATCCGCTGCTTCGTGCTGGACGAGCGGTTGCGGCCTGTTCCGGCCGGTGCTCCCGGCGAGTTGTGCCTGGCCGGGGACGCGCTCGCGGACGGCTACCACGACGACCCCGAACGCACCGCGGAGCAGTTCCGGGTCGTCGAACTGGACGGGGTGACCGAGCGGATCTACCGCACCGGTGACCTGGTGCGCGAGCTGCCGTCGGGCGGGTTGTCGTACCTCGGCCGGCTCGACCACCAGGTGAAGCTCAACGGCTTCCGGGTGGAGCTGGGCGAGGTGGAGGCCGCGATGCTGGCCGCGCCCGGTGTGCGGGACGCGGTCGCGGTGGTGCGCAAGCACGACAACGGGCACGCTCAGCTGGTCGGGTACGTCACGCCGTCCGATGTGGACACCGAGACGGTCCGTACGGTGATCGCGGACCGGTTGCCGCCGTACATGGTGCCGACGCACCTGGTGGCGCTGGGGGAGTTCCCGCGACTGCCGAGCGGCAAGACGGACCGCAAGCACCTGCCCGCACCTTTGGCGGCGCCGATACAGGTCTCCGCTCCGGTCCAGCGTCCTCGTGCCGGTACCGCGGCCCTCGAACTCGTCCGCGCCGCCTGGACCGACGTCCTCGGCCGCGCCCCTTCGTCGGACCAGGAACACTTCTTCACCGCCGGCGGCGACTCCATCCTCGGCATGCGGCTGGTGTCCGCGTTGCGCCGCAAGGGACTCAAGCTCGACGTCCGCGAACTCCACCGCAGCCCGGTCCTCGCCGACCTGGCCGCCACGATGAGCCCCGACCTCACCGTCGAGCCCGAACCGGCGAACGCGCCGAAGTGGTCGCCGATCCAGGAGTGGTTCTTCGACACCGTCAAAACCGATCACCACCACTGGAACCAGTCGGTGCTGCTGGAGCTGACCCGCCCGATCGACCGGCTGGTGCTCAGCCTCGCGGTGCAGTCGCTGACGCTGGTCCACCCGGAGCTCGGCGACCCGAAGCGCGTGTTCGACGAGGTCACCGTCAGCGAGCAGGAACGCGACAGCGCGATCCTCGAGGTGCAGCGCTCACTCGACCCCGAGCAGGGCGAACTCATCCGCGCTCGCCTTCTGCACGACACGGCCGGCGGCACGGACCTGCTGCTCGTCGTGATCCACCACCTCGCGGTGGACGGGGTCTCCTGGCGCATCCTGCTGGAGGACCTCGATCTCGCTGTGGCCTCGCTCGAACAGGGTGAGCTGCCGCGGTTGCCCGAGGAGGGCCAGTCCTACCGGAGCTGGCTCGCCGGGCCGGCGGCCGACGAGGCCACCCTCGCCCACTGGCGGTCGGTGGCCCGTCGGCGCCAGGCGGTCGACGGCCTGACCAGCACGTCCACCGCGACCGAAGGCGAGACCCGGCGCACCGAGACCGTGCTCGACGAGAACGTCACCGCGCGGTTGCTCACCACGGAGATGCCGGTGCACGACGTGCTGACCGGGCTCGTGGCGCTCGCGCTCGCTCGGTGGAGGGGTTGCGGCACCGTCACGTTCGACGTGGAGACGCACGGCAGGCAGACCGCGACCGGGGACGTCTCGCGCACGGTCGGCTGGTTCACCGCGCTGTACCCGGTGGTGCTCGAAGTAAATCGTGCCGATCATCCCATCACTCACCTCAGCGCGGTGCGCGAGGAACTGGCAGCGGTGCCGCACGGAGGTGTCGGTTTTCCGCGCGACGCGGAACTGCCGAAAGCGTTGGTGTGCTTCAACTATCTCGGGCAGATCGACTCGACGGCGGCGGGGGAGCGGTTCACGGTCGTCGACGGCGCGGTGCCGGGCGAACGGTCCGCGCGTGCCGAGCGTACGCACACCGTTGAGCTGTACGGGATCGTCCGCGACGGTCGGATGAGGCTGGGTGCCACGTGGGCACCGTCCGAACACGACGGCGTGGACGAGCACGGCGTGGCAGCGTTGCTGGAGCAGCTGAGGAAGGTGATCACCGAGCTCACCGCCCACCGCGAGCCCGAGCCGGTGCCGCTGAACCCGCAGCAGTACGGCGTTCTCGTCGACTCGCTCGCCCGTCGCGGCACGGGACGGTACGTCGAGCAGATGAGCTGGGTGTGGCACGGCCCGCTGGACGTCGAGCGGTTCGCCAACGCCTGGAGGCACACCGCGAGGAGGCACGCGGCACTGCGCGCGTCGTTCAACTGGGACGGCACGCCGTGTCTGCTGGTGCATCCGGAGGTCGAGCCGGAAGTCCGTGTCCACCAGGACATCTCGTGGAACGACCTGCTGGCGGCCGACCGGGCTCGCGGGTTCGACCTCGGCGAGCCGGCCCTGCTGCGGCTGGCCCTCCTGGAAGACGGTCAGGCGCACCGGATCCTGTTCAGCTTCCACCACGCGTTGCTCGACGGGTGGAGCACCGCGCTGGTGCTGGAGGACTTCTACCTGCACTACCTCGGCCATCCGCGGCCGATCGACCCGGCCGAACCCGACGCGCGCACCCACGCCAGGTGGCTCGCGGCGCAGGACACGACCGACGCGGAGGCGTTCTGGTCGTCGCGGCTGTGCGGCCTGGACGCGATGACCACGCCCGGAGTCAGCGGCACACCCGAACCTGGCGAAGGCATCGGCCGCGTCGAGGTGCGGTTCCCCGGCGAGAAACTGGCGAAGCTGCGCACGATCGTGTCGTCGCGAGCAGCCACCGAGAACACGGTGCTGCAGACGGTCTGGGCCGCGTTGCTGTGGCGGTTCGCTCGCACGAACGCCGGTGGCACGGTCGGGTTCGGCGTCACGCTGTCCGGCCGGGGAGTCGATCTGCCCGGCGTGGAACGGATTCCGGGGCTGTTGATGACGACGCTGCCCCTCACCGTCGAGGTGCGGCCGGACGAGCAGGTGCTCGACCTGGTCGGACGGGTGCGCGAGGCCGCGCTCGACACCGCGACGTTCGAGTGGGTGTCGACGGGCCAGGTGCACGACTGGAGCGGCAGGCCCGGCAGCGTCCCGTTGTTCGAAAGCCTGCTGGTGGTGGAGAACTACCCCAGTTCGCTCGGCGAGGTCGGCAGGTTGCTGGCGGAGGCGGGCATCGCGGTCGAGCAGCCGACCGTGACCGGGGCCGAGACGGCGTACCCGTGCACGTTGCTGCTGCACCACGACGACAAGGACGTTGTACTGACCGTCATTCACGACCGCAGCGTCATCGGCACGGACTCGGCGCAACGCCTTGCTGGGCTGTGGCTGGAGGTTCTGGGCCGGTTGGAACGGCTCGACACGCTCACCGTGGCCGAGCTCGTCGAGGGTCTGGACGAGCTTCCTGTCGTGGCACGACGTCTGCCGTTCCTGAGCAGCACGCCCGCCATCACCGAGTGGCCGGAGAACCCGCTCACCGAGGTCGTGAAACAGGTGTGGAGCCAGGTGCTCGGCGTGCCGGGCGTCGACCCGGCCGACCACTTCTTCGAGTGCGGAGGGCATTCCCTGCTGGCCGGCCGGTTCCTGCGGGAGATCGGCGAGCGCTGCGGCACCACAGCAAGGCTCGACGACCTGCTGGCCCACCCGACGGCTGCGGCGTTCGCCGCGGCACTGGGCGGGCACACCAAGACGTCGCGCACGCCGCTCGTGCCGTTGTGCCCCGGCCTGGAACCCGTGCTGTACCTGATCCACCCGCCGGGCGGCCAGGTCGCGTGCTACGCCGAGCTCGCCCGCCGCTACGACGGGCCCGAGGCCGTGTTCGGCATCAGGGATCCGCGCATCGACGTGCCGGGTGAGCCGGACCCGCGTTCGGTTCGGGAGTTGGCCGAGGACTACCTGCGGCTGCTGCTGCCCCGGCTCACCGACGCGCCGATCGTGCTCGGCGGGTTCTCCGGCGGTGGCGTGCTGGCCCAGGAACTGGCCCGGCTGGTGCAGGACGCGACCGGCCGCACCCCGCTGGTGCTGCTGATCGACGCCGCCGCACCGACCGGCGAGGTCACCGACACCGAGGCGGACAACAGCTTCCTGCACCAGGTCCGCGCCCACGACCGGGAACGGCCCACGGGCGGCAAGCAGGAGTCGGGCGCCGCGTACCTCGACGAGCTGGCCGCGGTGGCGGACTGGATGACCGGGACCGGACAGGCGGATCCGTACGCGCTGCTCGCCACCACGCTCGCCGCGATCGAACGGCACGAGCCGCAGCCGTACACCGGTCCGGTCGCGCTGTTCCGGGCCGCTGACACGACGTTCGGCGAGGACGCGGACTTCGCGGCCGCCGCCGAGTACTACCGCAGGCCCGGTCTCGGCTGGGAGGACCTCTGCCCCGAGCTGGCCGTGCACGTCACCCCCGGCAACCACGTGTCGCTGCTGACCGGGGACAACGCGCACCAGCTCGCCAAGGCGGTCGCGGCGGCCGTGCGCCGACACAGGGAAGGGAACAAGCGATGACCAGGATCTTCCTGTTCGCCGGCCAGGGTGCCCAGCGGGTCGGCATGGGACGCGCTGAGTTCGAGAGGTATCCGGAGCTCGAACGCGAGGCGAGCGATCTGCTCGGCTACTCGGTGCGGACGCTCTGCCTGGAGGACCCGGACGGCCAGCTCGGCAACACCCGGTACACCCAGCCCGCGATGTACGTCGTGAACGCGTTGGCGTACCGGGCGAAGCTCGAGGAGTCGGCGCCGCCGGACCTGGCTCTGGGCCACAGCCTCGGCGAGTACAACGCGCTGGAAGCCGCCGGTGCGTTCAGCTTCGGCGACGGCCTGAAGCTCGTCGCCGCCCGTGCCGCCGCGATGGCCCGGATCACCGGAGGCGGCATGTCCGCGGTGGTCGGCATGGAGGAGACGCTGATCCGGTTCCTGTTGCTGCGCGCGGGTTTCGACACGATCGACCTGGCGAACCTCAACACGCCGCAGCAGACCGTGCTCGCCGGGCCGCTCGACGACCTCGCCGAGTTCGGCACGATCCTGGAGGACGCGGGCGCGCGCATGGCGAAGAAGCTCGCCGTCAGCGGTCCGTTCCACTCGCGCTACATGACACCCGCGGCCCAGGAGGTAGCGCCATTGCTGCGCGCCACGGCGTTCGGGCGACTGCGTTTCCCCGTGATCTCCAACCACACCGCGGAACCTCATCACCAGAACGGGATCGCGGAGCTTCTCATCAGGCAGATCGACCACCCGGTGCGCTGGGCGGAGTCCCTGCAGCCGCTGATCGGCGACGACTCCGAGTTCGTCGAGATCGGTGGCACGACGCTCACCAGCATGGTGCGCCAGATCAGGAAGGTGAAGGTGGCGGCATGATCGGCACGCACACCACGCGTTCGGTGCTGCGCCCGCAGCCAGTGCCGGACGCGAGCCGGCGGGTGTTCCTGTTACACCACGCAGGTGGCTCGCACCTGCTGTTCCGCGACTGGGTCCGGCACTTCCCCGCAGACTGGGAGGTGTGCCTGCTGGAGGCGCCGGGGCGTGGCCGGCTGTCGGACCTGCCGCTGATCGGCTCGAACGCGGAGCTCGTGTCGTTCTTCCTGGAGGACATGATCCCGCTGCTGGACCGGCCGTACGTCCTCTTCGGACACAGCATGGGTGCATTGGCCGGATACGAGCTGACGCAACAGATCGTGGCTGCCGGGCTGCGCAAGCCGGACTGGCTGGGGCTCTCGGCGCGGGCGGCACCCCGTCCCGACGGCGGACTGGACCTGCGCACCCGGCACCTGATGCCGCCCGCGGAGCTGCGCCGGTCGCTGGCCGACATGGGCGGGACGCCGCGCGAGGTCCTGGAAGATCCGGACTGGTGGGAGTTCCTGGAGCCCATGCTGCGCAGCGACCTCCGGCTCGTCGAGACGTGGCGCCCGGCGGACGGCGCGCCGGTGCTGCCCGTGCCGGTGTCCGCGTTCGGTGGCGACCGCGACGTCGTGGTCCGGCCGCAGCGACTGGCCGACTGGAGCGAGCACACCACCCGGTACCTGGGGTTGCACCTCTATCCGGGCGACCACTTCTACTTCCGGTCGTACGTCAAGGAGTTCGTCGACCGGATCGTCTCGGATGTGCGGAAGGCGGTCGGCGATGGTCCCCACCACAGCGGCTGAACGGCTGAGCGTCGGCGACTCCGTGCAGCTGTGGATGTGCCGCAACGAGGACCTGTCCGGCACGGAGGCCGTCGATCTCGAACGCCGATGGCTCGACGAGCGGGAACGGGCGACCGCGCGGCGTTTCGTGTTCGACCACGACCGCGGTCAGTACCTCGTCGCGCACGCCTTGGTGCGCAGGGTCTTGGCGCTGCACACCGGAGTCGCGGAGAACCAGCTCGGGTTCTGGCGCAGTCACCGCGGCCGGCCGTTCCTCGAACCGCCCGTCGGAGGCTGGCCGTTCGAGGACGAGGGGATCGACTTCAACCTGTCGCACACGCGCGGGGTGAACGTCATCGGCGTGACGAGCCATCGTCGTGTCGGAGTCGACGTCGAGCGCCTCGACCGCGAGGACGTCATGACGATCGACGCGGTGTCCGAGGCGTTCTCACCGGAGGAGCAGCAATGGCTCGCCGGGCTGCCCGAGGGTGCTCGGCGGCGTGGGGTGCTGCGGTTGTGGACGTTGAAGGAGGCGTACGCGAAGGCCCGCGGTTTGGGGCTGGCGCTGCCCTTCGACTCGTTCGCGTTCGCGCTCGACGGGGAACGACTCCGGTCGTTCCGGCCGCCTCGGGACGACCTGGGTGGGCGGTGGCAGTTCGTGGAGCTCGAGCCCATGGCTTCGACGTTGCTGGCGGCGGCCGTCGAGGTGGTGGGGCCCGACATTCCCGAAGTCCATCTGCGGACCGGTTTCCCCTGGTCGGCTGGGGCTCCGCTGGTGCTGGACATGCCCGTTCGAGCGGACCTCGAGTCGTACTCGAGGGGAGTGCGGTAGTGGGGCGGTTAACTGATAGGGCTCAAATGAGGATCTGCGGAAGGTTTGTGTCATGACTGAGGCTGCGACCACGTCGGCGGTGCTGGCGCATCGCTGGAAGATTCTTGGTGTGGTCTGCCTGGTGCAGTTCATGCTCATGGTGGACGACACCGTGGTCAACGTGGCGTTGCCCAGCATTCAGAGCGATCTCGGGTTTGCGCCGGCCTCGCTGCCGTGGGTGGTCAACGCCTACATCTTGGCTTTTGGTGGGCTGTTGGTCGCCGCGGGGCGGGTGGGGGACCGGGTCGGGCTGGTTCGCACCTTTGTCGCCGGTACCGCTGTGTTCGCTCTGGCTTCGCTGGTTTGTGGTGTGGCTCAGGAGCCCTGGCAGCTGGTGGCGGCTCGGTTCGTGCAAGGGATCGGGTCCGCGCTTGTGTCGCCCACTGTGCTCGGGCTGATCACTGTGGTGTTCCGGGATCCTGGTGAGCGGGGGCGGGCGTTCGGGATCTGGGGTGGTGTGGCGGTTACCGGTGGGCTTTCCGGGGTTGTGCTCGGGGGGCTGATCACTGGGCTGTTGGAGTGGCGGTGGGTGTTCTTCATCAACTTGCCGGTTGCTGGGGTTGCGTTGGTGTTGTTGCCGGTGCTGGCTCGTGGGGTTGCTGCTGGGCGGCGATCTGTTCGGATCGGGCTTGTCGGGCCTGTGTTGTTGACCGGGGCGGTGGCGGCGACTGTGTATGGGTTGCTGGGGTTTGCTGACGGGGCGGTGGGGCGGTCCGTTGGGTTCTTGGGGCTTGCCGCGGTGTTGTTCGTTGGGTTCTTCGTTTCTGAGAAGCGGGGGAGTGTGCCGTTGGTGCCGGCTGGGCTGTTGGGCTCTGGGGCTCGGGTGGCCGCGTTGGTTGCTGGGGTGCTTGCTACTGGGGCGTTGTTCGGGACGTTCTTCACGTTGACGTTGCAGTTGCAGCGGTCGCTTGGGTTTGGGCCGGTGTTGGCTGGGCTTGCTTATATGCCGTTTGCGGTTGGGTCGTTTGTGAGCATCAAGGTTGGGGCGGCGTTGGGGGCTCGGGTTTTGCCTCAGCGGTTGCTGTTGCTTGGGTTGGTGGTGGTGGCTGTTGGTGGGCTGCTGCTTGTTTGGGGGGTTGTGGTTGGGAGTTACCTGGCTTTGGTGCCTGGGCTGGTTGTGTTTGGGTTTGGGATTAGTTCGGTTTTGCCTGTTACGGCTCAGCTTGCTGTGGCTGGGGTGGGTGCTGGGGATGCTGGGGTTGCTGGGGGGCTTGTCACCAGTGCTCAGCAGCTTGGTGGGGCGGTTGGGTTGGCGGTTGCTGGGGTGTTGCTTGGGGGTGGTGGGGAGCGGCATTCTGCGGCTTTGGTTGGGGCGGTTGTTTTGGCGGTTGTTGGTGCTGGGGTTTCGTTGCGGGCTCGTGGGGAGTCGGCGTTGGGTGGGTGACGCGGGCTGTGGGTGGGTCGGCTTGCGTTGGGCGTGTCGCGTTGCTTGCGTGACGCGACCGGGCGGGTGGTCGCCTTGCTCTGGGCGAGTCACGTTCCGTACGCGAGTTTGCGGGTGGTCGCCTTGCTTTGGGCGTGTTCTGTTTAGGGCGCGGGGCTCCGCCCCGGACCCCGCCAATCTGATCAAAGACCAGCCAGCGCCGCTTGCGGGTTGATGGCACGCCTGTTGCGTTCGGC